>NZ_JAVVQU010000022.1:14851-49101 GCF_036655075.1 Niameybacter sp.
ATTTGGGATGGGCCTTATGATTACTGTCTTTATGATAGGAATTAAAGGCATTGACCAACATCTAGGTCTTGCCGTATTTATTGGGAATGTAGGTGCTATCATAGGGAGTATGATCAGTACCAAACTCATGATGCACTACACAAAAAAACATTACGGAACGAAGGATTGGTGCTTATTATTTGTACCTTTGTACTGATTTTAACCAATGGACCATCGGCAAATGGTACCTATACAGGTGCAGCTTATGAGGGCGTAGGTATCTTGCCTATTTTAGGAGAAAAGTTAAACTTTATTTTACAACCACTCTTTGGATTCTCTTCTCCAGAGGCGATTGCAGTGCCGATTACTTCTTTAGGTGCAGCAGGTGCAGCCATTGGACTTGTACCAAACTTAGTTAGTGAAGGACTTGTCAATGTCAATGATATTGCTGTATTTACAGCAATGTGTATGTGTTGGAGTGGCTACTTAAGTACCCACACAGCCATGATGGATAGTTTGAAGTGTCGTGTCTTAACAGGGAAAGCTATTTTTGCCCATACAGTAGGTGGACTTTGTGCAGGGATTGCGGCCAACTGGATTTTTAAATTGCTTATAACTTTGCAATAAATTTATATGAGAGGGGTATAATATAACTCAATATGGAAAAGAAAGAGGAGGAATTGACATGAAAGTTTCAGTATTAGGATGTGGCAGATGGGGAACCTTCTTAGCTTGGTATGCCAATCGGATTGGACATGAAGTAACCCTTTGGGGTAGATCAGGCTCTAAGAATTTAATGGCTTTACAAGCAGAATATAAAAATGAGTATTTAGTGTTGCCAGAAACAGTAAGCCTCACTGATGATTTAGAAATGGTAGTGGCAAGTGCTCAAATCATTATAATTTCCATTAGTGCACAGCAGTTACGCAACTTCTTAAAGACACTTTCTAAGCTTCCAAACTTAGATGAGAAAATTTTTATTCTTTGTATGAAAGGGTTAGAAGCAGGGACCGGTAAACGTTTAACCCAAGTATTTAAAGAAGAGATGGGAAGTGGACGCCATGTAGGCGTGTGGTTAGGACCTGGGCATGTTCAAGACTTTACACGTGGGATTCCAAACTGTATGGTTATTGGAAGTGATGAGATTCAAGTGACCAAACAAGTTGTGAAGGCCTTTAATAGTGACTTAATTCGCTTCTACTATGGACAAGATTTAATAGGGAATGAAATTGGAGCAGCTACCAAAAATGTTATGGGAATTGCCGCAGGCATGCTAGATGGAGCAGGTTACAGTAGCTTAAAAGGTGCGCTTATGGCGAGAGGGACGAGAGAACTCTCACGTATCATCCGAGCGATGGGCGGCAATGATTTAACGATTTATGGGCTCAGTCACTTGGGTGACTATGAAGCCACTTTGTTTTCGCCTCATAGCAACAACCGCCGATTTGGTGAAGATTTAGTAAAAGGGATTCCCTTTACTAAATTAGCAGAGGGGGTAGCTACAGTAGAAGCCCTCCACCGCTTATCAGAGATTTATGACGTGGAACTCCCGATTTGTAACGCCTTATATGCGATTCTTTTTGAACATCAAGAAACGTCACAAGTGCTCGTAGACTTATTCTTAAGACCTGTCAAGTTTGAGTTCTAATAGAACATAAGAGTATTTAATCTTTTTCATACCCGGCTCTACATTACAGGTAATCATGCTTCAATTTAAAATACTATAAATAACTAAAAATTAAGAGGCTATATCCATTGATAATCAAAGGATATAGCCTTTTTGTAGGAAGGGACATATGCTTTTTAAAATATAGCTGGAGGTGTTATGCCCTCTGCAATTTGATAAGATACGTTTGCTACGATGTTAAGCATGGTATAATCATTTTCAACAGGAACAAAAAAGAGTTGGCTAGGGTCTAGTTTTCCATTAGGACCGACGACAGTTTGGCCAGGGAAAGTATTGGTTGTTCCATTATACATAAAGAGTTTAGAGTTTCCATCGCCGCCAGAGGCAATGCCTACAACGGGATAGTCATTAGCCCAGTCAGGAAGCATGTCATCAAGGGTATCGTAGACCATGCCGATTACGCCAGTATTATAAAGAACCAATTGAAAAGTAGAATCAGGATTAACCCTAGAATAATAAGGTATTTGAGCCCAGGTGATAACAAAAGCATTAGAAAATTGATTCCAGAATACCCCGCCTGATGGAGGTGCTGCAGGTGGGTAAAGGTCTATCCAGTAAGGGGCTATTCTGGGAGAGCCGTTAATCGCATCACTAAAAGATAGTGAATAATTCGTGTCTCCTGAATTAAAAGTTACATTTCCGTTAGCATTGATAAATAAATCTGTATAGTTGACGCCATAGAAGTTAAATGTGAAGCCACCTGAGAAGGGAATGTTAATAAATCCATCATCTCCTTCAGCATGAGTTTCTAATAGTATATGTAACGGGTATCATACAGGCTATGATTTTGGTGAAAATAGTCTCACAGTAAATTAGAGGGAATGGAGCACTGATTATTTTGTTAATACATATAGTATAGTGTGTACAGGGCCCAGTATAACTTTTAAAGATGGAAGGGGAAGTAAAGATGGCATATACCGTAAATCCAAGTTTGCCATTACCAATAACAGTGGCAGCGATAAATGTAACACCAGAAGTAAATGGCGCAATGACAGTTAGTTTTTTAGTAGGAACAGAAAACTGGGGGATTAATATTTTATTAAACTTAAGTTTAAGTGTTACAATTGGAGTATACACAAATAACTATAACCTTAGTCAGCTTGTTACTGCTGATGGTGGAGATAAATCATTTGCATTATTATTGCCAATCAATTCTACGATTAACAATGTTCAGTCAACCTATCTGATTGCAGCATAAGTCCAATGAAGAGATAGCATACAGAAATAGTAAGTTTCTTAAAGGAGTATTAAAAAATACTCCTTTAAGAAAAAATAAATTTAAAGAGGTGATAAGATGACAGAACCTATTATCATAGCACCCGACATGGCACTTCCTATACAGGTTCCACCCCCAACACCTATACAAAATCCAACAATGAGTGGCGGAATTGTTACACCTAGCAATCCGTTATATGCATGTAGTAGGCTGGATTTCAATAGGAAGGTTATTGAAAATCCATCTTATATTAATTTTTGTTTTAGCAACGAAGATGTTTTATCTGCCTTAAATTATGCGAGACAAACACATATGCCTTTTAGAATAAGAACGGGAAGAAATGATTATGAGGTTAATTCTAATGTAGATGCGGGATTAGTAATTGACATGAGTAAGATGCATTATATACAGTTAAATATCTATAAGCGAACAGTTAAAGTCGGTGGAGGTACCTTGGTCGGAGAAGTGTACCGTGCACTTGCAAAATGTGGCTATACTATTCCTAGTGGTACATATCGTGATGTAGGCTTAGTAAGTCTAACCAGTACCGGAGGAATAGGTTTTGCGAGTAGGTATTTAGGGCTTACATGTGATTATCTAAAAGAAGTAGAACTTATTACGGGTGAAGGTAAGATGATTGTTGCGAACACATATGAAAATCCAGACTTGTTTTGGGCTATTCGAGGAGGGCTAGGTGCTAACTTTGGAGTCATTGTAAGTATGACATATAGGATAGTGCCTGTACAAAAAGTTACGGTTTGTGAAATAGAATGGGAGTGCTGCTATAGCCATAAAGTGCTCTATGCTTGGCAATTTCTGCAAGCTCACATGGATAACAGATTTACAAGTACTGTAAAAATTATTCGAAATGAAGAAGGTAAAATGTGCTTACGCTTAGAAGGGGTATTTTGGGGAAGGAGAAATGAATTAGTTAGAGAATTATCACCATTACTCGGCTATGTTCCTGTTATGAATCAATATGTAGCCACCGTCCCTTATGAAGAAGCAATTGAAAAGATGGTTCAGGATCAACCAGGATGTTGTGCATTCAAAGGTACGAGTAGCTTTATTTATGAGCCTCTTTCTTGCGAAACGATTTGTAGGTTGATAGAGGATTTGGAGCAGAGTCCATTAGGAAGTTGGCAATCTTTGGAATTTAAAGCATTAGGCGGAAACATATCAAAAGTAGGGGCGGATGAGACAGCGTATGCCCATCGCGAAGCATTATTTTTAATAGAGATAAAATCAATATGGGCCTACGAGGGATTAGATGCAGAGGGTATACAGTGGGTCAATCATGTGAAGTATTTTCTAGATGGTTTTGGCAGAGGTGCCTATAG
The DNA here is from genome assembly GCF_036655075.1 of Niameybacter sp. NCBI lineage: Bacteria > Bacillati > Bacillota > Clostridia > Lachnospirales > Lachnospiraceae > Niameybacter > Niameybacter sp. The sequence goes on from NZ_JAVVQU010000022.1 coordinate 19,074, forward strand.
AGGATGTACGGATTTTAATATTGAGAATTGGGCGGAGCAATATTATGGAACGCATTATCGTAAGTTGCAGATTGTAAAAAGCCAATACGATCCTGAGAATATCTTGCATTTTCCTCAGAGTATACAGCTCATTTAGAAAAATAGGATAAATAAAGGTTAATAAAAAGTTAATAAAAAGGCTATATCCATTGAAATACAACGGATATAGCCTTTTTACTAGCCTTTGACACCACCGCCAGTAACACCGGCAATAATTTTTTCAGACAAGAAAATATACAAAATGAAAGTAGGCAAAAATACAATAATAACAGCTGCAAACATGCCAGCCCAGTCTCCTGTATACTTCATAGAACTAATCATGGAGAAGAGGCCTACAGCAACAGGTCTTAAAGAGTCTGAGTTAGCAAAGATAAGTGAGATGAAGTATTCATTCCAAATGTTGATGAAGTTGAAGATGGTTACGGTGATAATGCCTGGTTGGGCCATAGGAAGCATAATCTTCCAGAAGGTCTTCATAGGTGAGCAACCATCAATAGCAGCAGCTTCTTCGAAGGAGTGAGAAATATTACTGAAGAAGGTGAGTAGGAAGATGGTCGTATACGGTACGTTAATCCCAATGTAGAGGAAAATCAAAACAGCACGATTGGCCAAGACATTGTTTAAAATATCCATACGTGCAATGAGGGTGAAAAGTGGTAAAATAATCATGATTGCAGGTACACCCATAGCAGAAACTAAGCTAGTTTGGATAAATTTGTTTGAAATAAATTCAAAGCGTGAAAGAACGTAAGCCGCAGGTGCACAAATCATGACAAGAACGGTGCAAGAAATGGCAGCATAGATCAATGAGTTGCAAAAGAATACGGATACGTTAGCAGTTGTCCATGCTTTGACATAGTTTTCAAAGTGAAGCCCAGTAGGAAAGCGTAGGGCGTTACCAGCAAAAATATCTTTGGTTGTTGAAAAACTTGCGGCTAAGACCCAACCTAAAAGTACAAATGTGAAGAGAATCCAAATGGTAAGAATGATGTAGCCCGGTGCTAACCGGAGTTCTTTTTTCCAATTTACTTTGTCTTGATATGTTTTAGTACGTGCCATGTAATCTCCTCCTTTAGAATTCGAAATCATCTTTTTTGATTAACTTGTTGGTGAGAAGGAAGATGGAAACAACACATACACATAAGACAACCCCCACCGTTGCGCCTAGACCGGCGTTACGTTCAGTAACTGTATTTCCAGCGCCAAACACTTGCATGTACATATAGACCATAGGTGTAATGGTTTGGGTATCTGCTGTAACAGTTGAAAACAGTTGAGACCATACGAAGAAAGCAACAGAAGTCACAGACCACATGGTAATATTCGTTTTAATGACACCTTTTAAAAGGGGCAAAGTAATGTGAAGAAACTGATTCACTTTATTTGCACCATCAATGGTTGCTGCTTCATAGTATTCATCACCAATACGTTCAATACCACTTGTGAAGATGAGCATATGATAGCCTACCATACCAAAGCAGTAGGCAATAAGAAGGGCTGCAAACTTATACTCGCTAGACGTCCACTGGATGGCGGCTAAGCTATCTAAACCGAGTGTAGAGAAAACAGATTTTAAAAGACCAAATTTAGGGCTATAGACATATTGTAGCCACATTGTAGCAAGAGCTACAGCACTTACAACGTTAGGTAAATAGATGACAGCTCGGAAGAAGCTCTTGAAACGAATGCCGCTTGTCAAAATAACGGCAAAGAGCAGTGAAAGGGCCATAACGGCAATGCCACCAAAAAGCCAAATGCGGAATAGGTTCCACATAGAGGTTCTAAATAATCCTGTGTTAAGTAGTTCGATATAGTTGTTAAATCCTACAAAGTGCCAGCTACTTATGGCATCTGTAACGCCTTCGATTTTGAAGAAACTCATTAAAATGGTACGGCATATAGGGTAAAGATAAATAAGTACAAACATGATGACAACAGGTGCTAAAAAAGCAATGATCATAGGCTTATTTTTTTTCATGTACGCTCCCCCTTTTTATAATCAATAAGGGGTGAGGCATTTTGGCAATCCCTCACCCCTTGTTGTTTAATGTTTTAATTAGTTACTTGCTTTTTCCATAGCGTCTACAAATTGTTCAGCTGTTAATTGACCACCGCATAATTTTAAGAAGTTTTCTTTGATAATAGGTGTCATGTTGCTATTTGCTTCAATACCAGCAGCCCATGTGTAGCGTGTTGTTAAGCTATCAAGAACAGGTTTAACATCTGAAAGAAGTGTTGGCCATTCTGTATTAGATGTATCAGCTGGGATACCTGTAGAATTCTTAGAAAGTTCAGCGTCAAATTGACCTTTTGTAATGTAAGTGATTAAATCAAAAGCTTCTTGTGGCACTTTTGAACCTTTATTCACAGCGAATACTTGAGCACCAAAGTTGGCAGCTTCCACACCTGTTTTGCCATTTGGAACAGCTGGGTAGCTAAAACAGCCCCATCTAAAGTCTGGACCTGTTGCACCAAGCACTTCATTTGGTAACCAAGAACCGTTTAAGTACATAGCTGCTTCACCTAAAGCAAGTTCTGTATTTTGACCAGCAGGCCATACGTTAGAAGCAATGTATTCTGAGAAGTAACCTTTTGAAGCAAGGTCAGCATAGGCTTTAGCTGTTTCAAGTACAGCAGGTTCTTCAGCCCAAAGGCCTTCATTTACAATTTGAATAACACGTTCTTCGCCTACTGTACGTGCTAAATGGTAGCCTGCCATAGCGGTGATGTAGGCGTCATCACAAGTAATAGGTGTAATACCCGCAGCTTTAAGGGATTCACAAGTTGCAAGGAATTCATCCCAAGTTTTAGGTACATCTGTAATACCTGCTTGGTCGAATAAATCTTTGTTATAGAAGAAAGCAAAGATGTTTGGTTGATAAGGAATAGATTTTAATGTGCCACCACCGACTTCACGACAGGCACTAATTAAACCAGATACAGCTGTATCTTCATAGTTAGAAGCTGTAGCATAAGATTCAAGGTCTAATAAATATTTGCCCCAAGTGGTGTTTACACGATCGATATCTTCATCAAATAAGTCAATCGTGGTTCCTGCATCAAGAGCAGCTTGTAAACCTTCACGGATACCTGTACGTCCTTTGAATTGAACATCTACAATGTTGCCTGTATCTTTTTGGTATTGGTCAATGGCAGCTTGGATAGACTGACCTTGAGCTTCTGTAGATTCCCACATAGACCAATAAACGATTTTTTTGCCACCTTCAGGTGTTTCGGCTGGAGCAGGCTCTTCTTTTTGTGTTGTACTAGGTGCTGGTGCATCGGGTGTTGCGGGTGTAGCAGGAGCGCTTGAGCAACCGGTAAATACACTGGCAGCAAGAGACATGCACATTAATGTACCAATAAGTTTTTTCTTCATAATAAATCCCCCTAAATTAATATAGATTTGTATAAAGATTGTACATAAAGCTCTAAAAAATAATAGATATACATATTATTTTAAGCAAAAACAACTAAAATAGAATGCACAATATTTACAGATTTTTATAAATAATTTACATTAAGTTAAAAAATAACAAAAATCTACGATATAAAATGTTATAATGGACATGAGCTATCGTAATTTCATACAGACAGAAGGAGGAACTCAAAGTGGTTCAAACAAAAATGGTAGTGTTTGATTTAGATGGGACACTAGTAGACACATTAAGAGATTTAGCAGTCAGTACAAACGTTGCGCTTAAAGAGCAAGGTTATAAAGAGCATAATGTAGAAGCTTATAAATATTTTGTAGGCAATGGAGTGTATAAGCTCATTGAACGTGCATTGCCTGAAGAAGCTAGAAATAAGGCACAAATTCAAAGCACAAAGGAAAAGTTTATTAACTATTATGATAGCCATTTAACAGACTATACACATCCATATGAGGGGATTATAGAGTTGTTACAGAGGTTGCATGCATTAGGTATACAGATGGCTGTTGTAACAAACAAACCACATGCTCAAGCCTTGCGTGTTGCACAAGCATGCTTTGAAGGCAACTTGTTTGTACAAGTAGAGGGGCAACAAGAAGGGCGTGCGCATAAACCTGATCCAGCAGTACTAAAAGCGCTAATGGCTGCATACAATGTGAAGGATGAGGAAGTAGTATATGTTGGAGACTCAGATGTAGATATGCAAACAGCCTATAATGCAGGTGTTTTAGGGATAGGTGTTGCTTGGGGATTTAGAGGAGAAGCAGAGCTTAAAGCACATGGTGCCCATGCTGTGATCCATGAGCCACTACAGCTCCTTCAACATATTACGACAAAATAGCATTGACACATGAAACGCTATATGGTAGTATAGGTAGCAGTAAATAAACACAATCAAATAAAATTTAATATGCCTTTAAGCTTGATCCTGTGAGATCAAAAAGGAAAATGATGAGAAAACAAATTAACCAGCATAGTATAAACCCGCTAGATTTAGTATAGAAAAATTCTAGCCAATTTAATAATAGAATGAAGCAAAAGGATTAGATGAAGACTTAATTTAACGAGATTTTATTAGGTAGTATAGAGTCTGGTTTCGGTTATAATTTTGTGAAGCTTAAAGGCAATGAAAAGACTGTGGTCTTTTTATTGCCTTTTTTGTTTTTTTAAGACCAAAGGAGGATACAATATGTTAAAAAGTAAAGATTTGCTTGGAATCCGTGATTTAGAAGTAAGTGAAATTATGAGTATCTTAGAACTTGCACGTGACATGAAGACGAAAATTATAGACAGTACTTTAAGAGAAGAGACTTTAAAAGGTCGTAGCATGATTACCTTATTCTACGAAAACAGTACAAGAACAAAAGTATCCTTTAATATGGCAGGCCTTTACCAAGGTGCTATGGTAACAGACCTTGGCGTGGCAACAAGTAGTGTGCAAAAAGGAGAGACACTAGTAGATACAGGCATTACCTTAGACCAAATGGGCATTGACTTTATGGTGATGCGTCATAGCCTAAGTGGAGCAAGTCATCTCCTTGCAAAAAATGTAAAGGCTTCAGTGATTAATGCAGGCGATGGAGCTAACGAGCATCCAACACAAGCACTTTTAGACTTATACACAATGCTTGATAAAAAAGGAAGCTTTAAGGATTTAAATGTAACGATTGTTGGAGACATCGCACATAGCCGTGTTGCAAGATCTAACGTGTTTGGACTTAAGAAGCTTGGGGCAAACGTTACACTTGCAGGTTGTGGAACCCTTGCTTCAGGTACAATGGAAGCACTTGGTGCGACTGTGACACACGATATTCGTGGAGCTGTAAAAGGCGCTGATGTGGTGATGGGACTTCGTATCCAAATGGAAAGACAAAAAGGTGGGCTTTTCCCTAACATTCGTGAGTACAGCCAAATTTATGGCTTAGATGAAGAGATGTTTAGCTACGCACAGTCTGATGCTATCTTGATGCATCCAGCTCCAGTTAACCGCGGTGTAGAATTGATGCCAGAGTTACTAGATAGCAATGTAAGCGTGATTGATGAACAAGTACAAAATGGTGTAGCCGTACGTATGGCTATCCTTGCTTTATTAAATGAAAGGAGAGGAAGATAAGATGAAAAAGGTTGTTAGAGGTGGGTTAGTCGTTAACCCAAGTACAAAACAAGAAGAAATAACAGATCTCTTAATAGAAGATGGCGTGATTATAGCCATTGGTGAAGTGGATGCAAACCTTTTAGAAGATGCCGATACACAAGTAATAGAGGCTGCAGGGAAACTGGTTGTACCAGGTCTTATCGATCTTCATGTCCACTTAAGAGAGCCAGGGTTTGAACATAAAGAAACTATTGAATCAGGATGCCAAGCTGCTGCACGAGGTGGTGTAACTACTATGTGTTGTATGCCAAACACAAATCCAGTAATAGACAACGAATGCGTTGTAGAATATATCAACACCATGACAAGGCGTGCAAATGGTGTGAAAGTCCTTCCAGTAGGGTCTATCACTAAAGGCTTAGAAGGGGAAAGCTTATCTAACATTGGTAAGATGAGAGAGCATGGCATTTGTGCCATTAGTGAAGATGGCAAGACAGTGGCAGATGCAGGACTTATGAAAAAAGGGATGAGCTATGCGAAACCCTTTAAGATTCCAATCTTCTCACATACAGAAGACCGCGCCTTATCAGGTGGAGCAATGAATGCAGGGGTTAACGCTCAACGCTTTGGAATCAAAGGGATTGGAAGTGACTCTGAAGAAGTGATTGTAGCCCGTGATATCATCTTAGCACGTACAACAGGTGCACATTTGCACCTTTCACATATGAGTACAAAAGGTAGTGCAGACCTTATTGAAATGGGTAAAAAAGTATGGGGTATGACAAACCTTACAGCAGAAACAGCACCTCATTACTTCATCTTAGATGACAGCATTGTAGGTGACTATGATAGTAATAAGAAAATGAGCCCTCCACTTCGTACAAGTGAAGATGTAGAAGCTATGAAAAGTGCACTTAAATCAGGTGTCATTGACGTGATTGCAACAGATCATGCACCACACCACTATGATGAGAAAAATGTAGAGTTTGAGAAAGCACCATTTGGAATTGTAGGACTTGAAACAAGCTTTGCACTCAGCTATACACATCTTGTAAGAGCAGGGGTACTCACAATACTTGAACTCATGGAAAAAATGAGCTATAACCCAGCTAAAATTATCAATAGTCCTGCAGGCCGCTTAGAAGTAGGTGCACCAGCCGACATAACGATTATCGAGGTAGACACACCATACATCATTGATTCTAAGAACTTTGTTTCAAAAGGAAAGAATACGCCATTTAATGGCATGGAAGTATACGGTGAGGTTCAAATGACTTTAGTAGAAGGTCAAATCGTTTACCAAAAATAACTCAAATAAGAGTCTAATAAATATTAAAATAGGTGAACAAAAACTCGTGAGCTGTAAAAATATAGTATAATAAAGTAGAAAAGAAATTTCACGTATATAAAAGGAGATAAACCATGATCGATAGATTACTTACCAAAATCAAAACTGTAGAAAACCCAACTGTAGTAGGCCTCGACCCAACTTATAGCATGATCCCAAACTTTATTAAACAAGAAATGTTAGAACGTTTTGGTAGAACACCAAAAGCAGTAGCTGAGATGTTTATCAAATTTAACAAAATGATTATTGATGAAGTGTATGACCTCATTCCATCTGTAAAACCTCAAATTGCTATGTATGAGCAATATGGTTTAGAAGGACTTCGCGCCTATATGGAAACTTGTGAATATGCAAGAAAAAAAGGGTTAATTGTTATTGGGGATATTAAAAGAGGTGACATTGCTTCAACAGCGGCAGCATATGCGGGTCACATTGCAGGGGTAGAAGTAGAGGGCGAGTTCTTTGATTTATGGCAAGAAGATGCGGTAACACTTAATCCTTACATGGGATATGATGGCATCGAACCATTTATCGAAGCGTGTAATAAAAACGATCGTGGGTTATTCATTCTTGTTAAAACAAGCAATCCAAGCAGTAGCGAGATTCAAGATTTATTAGTAGATGGCACACCAATCTATGATAAGACAGCAGACCTTGTAAGTAAATGGGGCGAGCTTTCTATGGGTGAGATGGGCTACAGCCGAGTAGGTGCAGTAGTTGGTGCAACACATAAAGAACAGGGTGCAGAGCTTAGAGCACGTATGCCACATACATTCTTCTTAGTACCAGGTTATGGTGTACAAGGTGGAACTGCCGAGAACCTTAAAGGTTTCTTTGACAAAGATGGTTTAGGATGCATTATCAACTCTTCAAGAGGGATTATTGCAGCTTACAAAAACGATAAAGAAGTAAGTGAAGAAGACTTTGCAAAAGCTTCAAGAAAAGCTGTTATTGCAATGAAAAACGATTTACAAGGAGTGATGGGTTAATATGAAAGCACAATTAATACTAGAAAATGGAATGGTATTTGAGGGTAAAGCCTTCGGATACCTTAAAGAGACAATCGGGGAAGTTGTTTTTAATACAGGGATGACTGGATACCAAGAAATCCTTACAGACCCATCTTACTACGGACAAATGGTTGTCATGACCTACCCACTTATCGGGAACTACGGGGTTAACCTTGAAGATATGGAATCAAGTAAAGCACATGTACGTGCTTTCATTGTAAGAGAAAAATGTGACTACCCAAATAACTTTAGATGTGAGCTTACATTAGATGGTTATTTAAAAGCACAAAAAATTATTGGACTTGAAGGCATTGATACAAGAGCACTTACAAAAGTACTTAGAAATCATGGAACAATGCGTGCCATTATTGCAGTAAGAGAACTTACACCAAGTCAAGTGAAGCTTAAAATTGATAGCTTCAACAACCAAAACGCAGTACCAGAAGTAACAACAAAAGAAGTGTACACTGTACCAGGTGAAGGCCAACATGTCGCAATGATTGACTGTGGAATGAAACAAAACATTGTACGTTCATTCAATGAAAGAGGTTGTAAGCTTACAGTATTCCCATATAATGCAACAGCAGCAGAAGTCCTTGCAGTAAATCCAGATGGTGTGTTCTTATCAAATGGACCTGCCGATCCAAAAGATGTGCCTACAGTAGTCAACATGATTAAAGAAATAGTAGGCAAAAAACCAATTACAGCAATCTGTCTTGGACACCAACTTTTATCTCTCGCACTTGGCGGAGATACATCAAAACTTAAATTTGGACATCATGGTTGTAACCACCCAGTTAAAGACCATGTGTCAAACCGTGTGTATATCACATCACAAAACCATAACTACTATGTAAGCACACTTCCAGAAGGTGCAGCAGTTACACATACAAACTTAAATGACAATACAGTAGAAGGTATGTACTTCAAAGACCTTGACATTTACAGCGTTCAATTCCATCCTGAAGCATGTCCAGGACCAACAGATACAGCACACATCTTCGACGAATTTATTAAGGTAATGCAAGGAGGAAAACTATAATGCCAAGAGACTTAAGTATAAAAAAAGTATTAGTAATCGGATCAGGACCAATCGTAATCGGACAAGCAGCGGAGTTTGACTATTCAGGAACACAAGCTTGTCAAGCAATACGTGAAGAAGGTATTGAAGTTGTCCTTGTAAACTCTAACCCAGCAACAATCATGACAGATAGAGAAATTGCAGATAAAATTTACATTGAGCCATTAAATGTAGAAATGCTTGAAAAAATCATAGCAAAAGAAAGACCAGATAGTCTTCTTGCAGGTGTAGGTGGACAAACAGGCCTTAACCTTGCAGTAGAGCTTCATGACAAAGGGATTTTAGACAAATATAATGTACGTGTAATCGGTACACAAATCTCTGCTATTAAAGAAGGGGAAGACCGTGAGCTCTTTAGAGACTTAATGGATCGTATCAACCAACCAGTTATTGAAAGTGAAATTGTAGAAACAGTAAATGACGCTGTAACTTTTGCTAGAAAAATCGGCTACCCAGTTGTTGTAAGACCAGCTTACACACTTGGTGGTACGGGTGGTGGTATTGCAGAAACAGAAAGCGAACTTCGTGAAATCGCAGCAAGTGGGATTCACTTATCACGCGTAAGCCAAGTGCTTATTGAAAAATGTATCAAAGGCTGGAAAGAGATTGAGTATGAAGTAATGCGTGACCAATATGGCACAGTTATTACAGTATGTAACATGGAAAACATTGACCCAGTTGGAATCCATACAGGCGATAGTATTGTTGTTGCACCATCTCAAACACTTTCAGATAGAGAGTACCAAATGCTTCGTCGTGCATCTCTTGACATTATCTCTGCATGTGATATCCGTGGGGGTTGTAACGTACAAATTGCTCTTCACCCAGATAGCTTTGAATATGCGATCATCGAGATCAACCCTCGTGTAAGCCGTTCATCAGCACTTGCTTCAAAAGCAACAGGCTACCCAATTGCAAGAGTATCAGCAAAAATTGCATTAGGCTACGGCTTAGATGAAATTAAAAATGCTGTAACAGGTAAAACATACGCATGTTTCGAGCCAACACTTGACTACTGTGTTGTTAAGATTCCAAAATGGCCATTCGACAAGTTCTACACAGCAAAACGTACACTTGGTACAAAAATGATGGCTACAGGTGAAATAATGGCAATCGGAAATAACTTTGAAAGTGCTTTCCTTAAGGGCCTTCGTTCACTTGAAATCGGTCAATTCAGCTTTGAACATAAAAAGCTTGAAGCCTGCACATTAGATGAGCTTAAAGAAAGAGTTATTACAGCAGATGATGAAAGAATCTTTGCGCTTGCAGCTATGCTCCGTATGCACTACAGAGAAGAACAAGTATGTAAAATCACAGGGATGGACATTTTCTTTGTAAAACGCTTCAAATGGATTGTAGAACAAGAAGAAAAGCTTAAAGAAATGGAATACGACGAGCTTACACCAAAATACCTTCGTAAACTCAAACGTCGTGGATTTGCAGATAAAGCTATTGCAGAATGTATCGGCGTAACAGAAGATGACATTCGTGAACTTCGCATCAAATGGAACATCATGCCAGTTTACAAAATGGTAGATACTTGTGGCGGAGAGTTTGAAGCAGAGTCTCCATACTACTACTCAACATATGATGAAATCGATGAAGTGGTTGTATCTGACCGCGAAAAAGTAATCGTTATGGGTTCAGGCCCAATCCGTATCGGTCAAGGGATTGAGTTTGACTACTGTTCAGTACATGCTGTTCAATCACTTAAAAAACGTGGTATTGAAACGATTATCGTTAACAACAACCCAGAAACAGTAAGTACAGACTTCAACACATCAGACAAACTTTACTTCGAACCTCTTACAGATGAAGATGCTTACCACATCATCATGAAAGAAAAACCACTTGGTGTTATCCTTCAATTCGGTGGTCAAACAGCGATTAAACTTGCTAAGTTCTGTGACAAAATGGGTATTCCAGTACTTGGTACACAACCTAAACAAGTAGATGCTGCAGAAGACCGTGAGAAGTTTGATGAAGTCCTTGAAAAGCTTCAAATCAAACGTCCAAAAGGTAAGGCGATTTGGTCAGTAGAAGAAGGTTTACAAATTGCAAGAGAACTTGAATATCCAGTACTTGTACGTCCTTCATATGTACTTGGTGGTCAAGGAATGGAAATCACTTACGAAGAAGAGCAACTTTCAAGATACCTTGTAAATGCCTTTGACCGTGATCCAGAAAACCCAGTACTTATCGATAGATACTTAATGGGACGTGAAATTGAAGTAGATGCCATCTGTGATGGAGAGAACATCTTAATTCCAGGAATTATGGAGCATTTAGAAAGAGCAGGTATCCACTCAGGAGATAGTACAACACTTTATCCAAGTGTCAATATCTGTGAGGATATCAAAGAAAAAATCATTACATGTACACGTATGCTTGCAAAAGAACTTCAAGTACTTGGTATGATCAACATTCAGTATATTGAATACAAAAATGACCTTTACATCATCGAAGTTAATCCTCGTTCAAGTCGTACAGTACCATATATCTCAAAAGTTACAGGTGTACCAATTATCGATCTTGCAACACGTTGTATGCTTGGGGATAAATTGTCAGATTTAGGATATGGCACAGGCCTTTATCCAGAACCAGAAAACTTCTTTGCAGTTAAAGTACCAGTATTCTCAACAGAAAAACTTCCAAGAGTAGAAGTAAGCCTTGGACCAGAAATGAAATCAACAGGTGAAGTACTTGGGATTGGTAGTACAATCGAAGAAGCGCTTTACAAAGGATTCATTGCAGCTGGTAAAAAACTTCCAAACAAAAAGGGCACAATTTTTGCAACGATTCAAAAATATGACCAAGATGAATTTATTGAAATTGCAAAATGCTTCAATGAACTTGGCTATAAGTTTATTGCAACAGAAGGTACAGCTAAGAAGTTAAGAGAAAATGGTATGGATGTACGTGAAGTTGGTAAGCTTTCAGAAGGTAGTGAAGAGATTGTAGATCTTATCAGAAGTGGTGAAGTTGACTTACTTGTCAACACACCAACAAAAGGAAATGACTCTACACGTGACGGATTCAAAATCAGACGTCATGCCATCGAATCTTCACTTCAAATTGTCACTTCACTCGACACACTTCGTGCTATGGCAGAAATCGCAGCAAGAGATTTAACAATAGCTGACACATCTATCTTTAACATGGGAGATAAAAGAGATGAGTAAAAAAGTAGTCTTAGGAAGGATCCTGTCTAACGAGAAAATTGAAAAAGATGTTTACAAAATGGTCGTCAGGCAAGAGGAAGCTGCACGCTCTGCAGCTCCTGGCCAATTTGTTAACCTTTATACAAAATCACAAAGTATGCTTCTTCCTCGCCCAATCAGTATTTGTGAAATCGGTGAAGACACCCTTACACTTGTATATGGTGTAGTAGGGAAAGGCACACTTGAATTTTCAAGCTATGTAGCAGGCGATGACATTAAACTTACAACTGCACTTGGAAATGGCTATACACCAGCAGAAGCCAACATTCATGTACTAGTGGGTGGCGGAATCGGTGTACCACCTCTTGTAGAACTTGCAAAACACGTACAAGGTGAGAAAATTGCAGTCATCGGCTTTAGAGAAGCACCATTTTTAGTAGATCGTTTAGAAGAACTTGGTGTGAAAGTCTATGTGGCAACAGACAGTGGTGCATATGGTTTCAAAGGAAATGTAGTAGAACTTATGGAAGCTTACGGCATCCTTGGAGATTACTACTACAGCTGTGGACCAAAGCCAATGCTTAGAGCACTTGCTAGTTGGTGTGAAAGTAAAGGCAAACCTGTACAAGTTTCTTTAGAGGAACGTATGGGATGTGGCTACGGTGCTTGTGTAGGCTGTGTATGTAAAACAAAAGCAGCTAATGAAGTAGGGTATGAACAAAAGAAAGTTTGTAAAGATGGCCCTGTCTTTTTAGGAAGCGAGGTGGCATGGTAATGAGTAAGTTAGATTTAAGTGTAAACATTGGTGGGGGACTTATATTAGATAACCCGATTACAACAGCATCAGGTACTTTTTCACCTCGTGAGAGCGGTGAGTTCTACGATTTAAGTGAACTCGGTGCTATGATTACAAAAGGGATTGCTAATATACCTTGGGAGGGGAATCCAACACCACGTATTGCAGAAACATATGGTGGGATGATTAATGCAGTAGGCCTTCAAAATCCAGGTGTGGATTACTTCATCGAACATGAATTGCCATATGCTAAGCAATTTGGTGCAAAAGTCATTGCTAACGTAGCAGGACGTAGTATTGAAGATTACTGCGAAGTGGTAGAAAAATTAAGTGAAACAAATGTAGACGCATTAGAGGTCAACATCTCTTGTCCAAACGTGAAAAAAGGTGGCATTGGTTTTGGTGTACAATGTGGCTTAGCAGGAAGTGTTGTAAGAGAAGTAAAACGTGTTTCTAAGAAACCAATCATTATCAAACTTTCTCCAAATGTAACAGACATTACAGAGATTGCCAAGGCAGTAGAAGCAGAAGGGGCAGATGCCATTTCTCTTATCAATACATTACTTGGCATGAAAATAGATGTACATCGTATGCGTCCAGTAGTAGCTAACAAAATGGGTGGCTTCTCAGGACCTGCGATCAAGCCAGTAGCTGTACGCATGGTTTATCAAGTTAGACGTGCAGTTAACGTACCAATCATTGGACTTGGTGGGATTATGACAGGCGAAGATGTAGCAGAATTCATCTTAGCTGGAGCAGATGCCGTTTCTATTGGAACAGCAGCTCTTATTAACCCAACAGCACCAGTAGATATCAAAAATGAATTCATAGCTTATATGAATCAATACGGCTTTAAAAACTTAGCAGAGTTACGTGCAGCGTTACAAGAATAAGTATTCAGTAAGAGTGTCCTTGGGGGCACTCTTTTTCTATGGCACAACAATCCATGAAGTTGATGCCTCTTTTAAGGGTTAATAAGTGCTTATCACTTTATTATTTTTGGTAATAATTGGAGCTAATTCTCCATCATTGCTATAAATGTCAGGTCTTGCAAGTAAGTAATCCATCATTTCTTGTTCTGTTTTAAAGGCTGTAACTTGGAATGGAGCAAAAGGACCATACTTTTCTACGAAGAGCAAGTGACTGCCTGTATCAATGAGGAGGCCTGTATGCCCAACAAGTCTTTTATTTTCATAAGGATCATGTAAATACAGGTTGATAAGTGTGACCTTATTGTTTTCAACAAAGGTAAGTCCTCTTTGCATGAAACTTTCCTCTATACTGGCTACATGGGTATCAAGTCCCCGCTCTTCTTCTACAGTAACAGGATTAAAGAGTGTAATAAATTTTCCACGCTCATCCTCACTCATAGCAAATTGGTCCATTGTATCAATGGCATCTAAATCAAACATAAGGTAAGCATCCTCCACCATGACATGGTCAGTATGTATAAGGTTTTTGAAAAGGAGATAGGCAGAAAGTCTACAATTTGCTTCCCAAAGTTCCCGACCATCTTCGGCTTGTTTAGCAGTAAGCATGAGATCCGTATAGTCCACTTGATTTTTGGTACTTTGTTGAAAGCCACTTGCTAAGTGTGTAGGTGTTTCAACACGGGTGTTAAAATCATTTACCCACTCCATATAAGTATCTACCTGACTGGAGGGAATACCTGCTTCTACAAGCCTTTCTGTTACTTGTGTTTGAGTATCTTTGTCTACAAGATGGGTATAGTGCAAGCCTTGTTCTACTATTGGTGCGGTACACCCTGCTAGCATGCTTACGGATAAGGTCATACAACTTAATATTTTTATCAATTTAGTTTTCATTTCGGTACCTCTACTTTGTGTTATCGTCATAAGTCTAGAGACTATATAGTATTAGACGTTTCAAGGATATCATAAGTTTCATTTAATTAATGTATTTTTTTTCCATTCCATAAAAAGGTTAGTAGTTGAAGAAAACTTTATTTTGTAAATTAATCTAAAAAACATGATATAATAAAAATACAAAAAACTACATGATATATACTGTAAAGTGTAAAGGAGAAGAGCAATGATTATTACCGATGAATTTGTGATAAGAACAATTGAAGAACAGGATATTGACTGGATACATAGATGGAATACTAGTGAATTTAGAGGCGCCTACCAAGAGAGTCCGTTCGAATCTAAACATACTTTGATACAAGGCTATCAAAAGGATGGATTTTGTTCAGAAAGCTTTCAGATGCTATGTATTGAGGTTGAGGAACAACCGATAGGGCTTATCTATATTCATTTTATAAGAAATGGACTGATAGGATTGGGTCTGGTCATTTGCGAACAAGCAAGAAACAAGCAGCTTGGTACAAGAATAACATCAACAATTACAGCCCATTTATTTGCAAACTATGATGTGTGTAGAATACAAGCAGATACAGATATTAATAATATTTCGGCACAGACAGTATTAAAAAAGTCGGGGTTTATCAAAGAGGGCGTTCTGAGAAAGTATCGCTATCATCATGGAAAGTACAATGATTCAGTAATGTATAGTCTGGTACGTGAGTAAGTTAAGAGATAAAAAACTTATTTACGTACGGGTAGATTTAGCGTGAAACTATATATAGAAAATTTAACAAAAGGACGAGATACCACGTTTTATAAGCGGGTATCTCGTCCTTTGATGAATGTTCATAGGTGTAGTGTATACAGGATTAATTGAAAAGTTTTTTCTTGTAGTAGCCTTCGGCTTGATAGATGGCACCCATTGGATTATGGCAAAGCACACGGTCTTTTACTGCGAATACAGTAATAGGTGCTTCTGAATGTTTGATAAAGAGTGTATCGTGTCCCACACATAGTCCAAATAAGATATTTAAGTCTGTGTGAGCCTCATTGAGTAAAAGAGCCTGTCCAATTGGATTACACATAATATCACCTTTTACATAAGTTTCCTTTTCAGCTTGTTCAATGCCTAGGAATCCTTTAAGGACTGCACCATTTTTACAAACGACAGATACAACTTCTAAGCCGTGATGCTCTAAAATTTTCACAAAAATTTTGGCTTCGTCATGTAAGCCTGTGCAAAAAGCTAGACCAATACGCTTAAAGCCACATTTTTTAGCAAATTGAATCGTTTCTTCAACACGTGTCCAGTTGGTGTTGCCTTCGGATTCTACTAAGGCAGATTGTAAGGCAATGGTTAAATCATCACCAGTATGTAAGGCTTTTGCTTTTTCTTGAAGGGCCTCATCTCTACTCGGACATAATTTTTTTGGCATCTTTTCTGGATTTTTTTTTAAACAACCTTTCATCGGACATTTTGCACAAATACTCATAAAATCATCCCTTTCTGTTTGCTTGCTATGTAGTTGATAGTTAGAGAATACCTAAGTAATGGATTCCGTTATAAAGACTAATTAGGATAATCCCAATAACCATTGTAATATAAATTTTATCTACCCCTTTAAGGGAAAGCTTTCTTGAAATAATTGGACCTATTGTTCCACCTATTATGCCCCCACCAATCATCATAAAGAACACAGGCCATTCAAAGACTGGAACACTACCTGTAAATAGAGTTTGAAGTACACTTGTTGCTTGAGAAAACAGGATAATATAGATAGAGTTAAGTGCTGCAGTTTTAGAATTCATACCGAAGCAGAAATAAAGTACAGCAAGGTTGATGGGACCACCACCAATACCTAAGAAAGCAGATAAGCTCCCTAGAGCAAATCCAATAATAAGAGACAAAATGCCACTTTCTACTTGGCGTGGACGGATTTTGGCTTTCTTAAGGGTGAATAGTAAGACACCTATTGTTACAAGTGCTAATAAGAAAGATTGAACAGCACCTGCTATATTGGCATTGCCACTTAATACTTTCACCATATCGAAAAGCTGCTTCCCAAGTAAGCCACCTAAAGCAGCCCCTATAGCTAGGTGAGTACCTTTATACTTATCAATCTTTACTTCTGAATTTCTGTTGCGATAAAGTGTCATAATAGTCATAGAAAGTACTGTGCAACCTGACAAAAAGCTAATAACGGATACATCGAGTGTACCTAGGGCGTCCATGACAGGCTTAATAATAACCCCACCACCAATACCACTGATGGCACCAAGTACAGATGCCCCTAAACAAATAAGAAAATAAATAATATACATGGTAGTTACCTCGACTGAATTATTTAAAAGAAAATGTATAATATTATGTTAAGGGAGAGGGCGAACGTTGTCAAATGATATTGATAAAAATTAATGATCTATGAATCAGTTTTAAATTTAGTTTACAAAAAAAGGTAAAGCATAAATTGAGTTGCCAAAATATGCATAATTTTTTTGCTTTGTGACACACTACGGGTTATAGAAATTTATTTATTCTAAATTATATTTAGGAGGCTATAAAAATGAAGAAACTTATGATGATGCTCATGTTATTAGGAATGAGCTTATCCATTATGCTTACAGGGTGCAATCAAGACAAAGAAAAAGTCGATGCAGCTCAAGAGGGGCAAGTTGTAGAAATTGAAGGGAAACAAGACCAATATGGATGGTTCCCACATATGCGTCTTACCTTTGCAGGTGATACTTTAACAGAAGTATACTTCGATTATGTAGATGACAACGGTGCTAAGAAGTCAGATGATGATGAGTACAATTCAACAATGAAAGAAAAGACAGGCGTAAGTGGTAAAGAAGCTATGGAAATGCTTCGCCAAAATATTATTGCTGTTCAAAATCCAATGGCAGTAGATGTTGTAACGGGTGCAACTCAAACATCTGAAGAATTCATTGCTATGGCAGACCAAGGATTCAAACAATACTTCAATGGTGAAGTAAGTGCGAATAACTATGGCAAAGGTGACCCAACAACTGCAGAAGATGATAAAGCTAAAACGGGAAAAGCCAATACCAACACAAAAAGTGATAGCAATGGAACTGAAACAACAGGAGAAAATGCTCCAACTTATGACAATGGTGGCGATGGAAGTCCAAACAATGCAGAAAACAGCGGTAATGCAGAAGGTACAGGTGCAGGTGGCGGTGCCCAAGCAAGTAGTGGAACAGGTGCAAGTAAATAATTTTCAGACAAAAAAACTAGGAAACTTTTGTTTCCTAGTTTTTTGTTCAAATAAGGTTTGTATTCATTTTTATACAAGAAGTATGCATTTTGCAACAGATTCCTATTTTTCAAGGGTCATGTTAAATTGAACGGGATAAAGGACTTGTCCTTTAATATCTGTTTCTTCAGGACTTAGTTTTGCAACAAGAAAAGCTTCCTCAGGAAACCCCATAGGTGGTGTAATCTCAAAGTCAGCTGCACGTTCAAAACCAAATCGTGTATAGAATTTAGGATCACCTAAAACAATAATAAGTTTATGTCCTAAATATTTTGCTTTTTTAAGGCCTGCTTCAATAAGTTCAGTGCCTAATTTTTTTCTCTGGTGGTCTGCTTTAATTCCAACAGGTGCTAGTGCTAAAGCAGGGAATGTTTTGTTGCCATCTTTAATAACAACACGTGTAAATAATAAATGCCCAATAATCTCATCATTTTCTTCAATCACTAATGAAAGTTCAGGATGATAATAACTGGTTGTACGCAATCTATCTACAAGTTGTGCTTCAATGTCTCTTTTGAAAGCAGATTGATGAACAGCATAAATTGCTTCATATTCAGCTTTCTTTTCTGGTCTAATAATCGCCATAAGAGTCCCTCCTTCTAGATACACCTATTTTATCAAATAATATGTGGATAAGCTATAGAATATGCTGAGAAAATAGATTTAGCGCTATTGTGTAAAGTGCAAAATATAAGTTACAATGAATATAATTCTGAAAAGCATAAAAAATTATTAATTTTAAACAACTCATTATCACTTAAATAAATACTTTATAGTGATGAAGTAGAGGTGGCCAGTGAAAAATGGCACTACATATATTTTGATGTATCATTTAAGCGTTTTAATGATAGAAGCAGGGGTAAAATGGGAAGATGTGCAAAGTAAACTTGATAAAAGAAAATAAAGTGTACTATAATGGGCATAGAGAATAAGGAGGCATGAAACTATGCATATTGTATTACATGAACCAGAAATTCCACAAAACACAGGGAACATTGCCCGTACTTGTGCAGCAACAGGTGCGACACTTCACTTGATTGAACCTCTAGGATTTTCTATAGAAGAAAAAGCATTAAAGCGCGCAGGACTTGATTACTGGCATTTGTTAGATGTAAGAACCTATAAAAACTTTGAAGAGTTTTTAGAAAAAAATAATTATCCTAAATTATATATGGCCACAACTAAAGCGCATCACACCCATGTAGAAGTAGCCTATGAAGAAGAAAGCTACATTATGTTTGGGAAAGAAAGCGCGGGGATTCCAGAAGAAATTTTAGTAGGCTATGAAGATACCTGTGTACGTATTCCAATGATTGAAAGTGCACGTTCTTTAAATCTTTCAAACTCTGTAGCGATTGTACTTTACGAAGCCCTTCGTCAAACAGATTTTAAACTTTTAAAAACAACAGGTGAACTCCATCGCCTAGAGTGGTAAAAGCTAGTTTATAAAAAATAATTTCTCTATGTATAAAATTTTCGAGTTTTGAACATACTAAAGCAAGATTTGAAAAGATACAGGAGGAAGGTATGAAAAGAAAACAACTGTGTATACTGATCATGTGTATGCTTCTTAGTATAGCAACTGCAGTATATGCTAAAGAAACTACCGGACGCACCTTGTTTCCTCAAACTGTAGGATTAACAGGTCAAGTGATTTCGAAAGAAGTTAATATACGTAACCATCCAGATATTCAAGCAGAGCGTATGGGGAAAGTGAGTGATCGCCCCGTGCAAGTTGTTGGTAAGAATAATGAATGGTACAAGGTCATGATAGATGGCAAAGAAGGCTGGATTTATAGTAGCTATGTAGAAGTAACACACAAAGAACTTATCCCATATGCAAAGGTTAAAGGAGAAGAGGTTGTTGAGTATGGCATGAAGTTTTTAGGTACCCCCTATGTTTGGGGTGGGACAAACTTACAACATGGTGTAGACTGCTCAGGCTTTACGCAACAAGTTTTCAAAGCTTTTGATGTGGACATTAGTCGTGTTTCCTACATGCAAGCTACAGATGGACCAGAAGTAACGGTGCCACAGCTTAAAACAGGTGATTTACTTTTCTTTGACACAAATGGAATTAATAAAGGCAATATTTCTCATGTAGGAATTTACGCGGGAGAAGGCAAGTTTATTCATTCTGAAAGTGACAGGGGTGTGACTGTAAGTAACCTTGCAAGTCCTTACTACGATCGAAATTTCGTTAAGGCGATTCGTATTCTATAAGGTGAAGACGCAAAAAAAGTCACCTAAACATTCACAAGAATGTTTAGGTGGCTTTTTTTGTATGCTTTCTAGTTTTCAAACACTTAAAAGTGTGCAATAATAAGGATAAAAATAAATAATTGATGTCACAATGAATAAAGAGGAAGTTATGAACGAAAGAGCATTAATTAAATTAGAATTTCATAAAATTAGAACCATACTTGCAAGCTATGCTGTAACAGGAGCAGGTAAGACGTGTATTGAAAAGCTTTTGCCCAGTCCTTCATTTGAAGAAGTAACGAAGCTTCAAAAAGAAACCTCAGAAGCATTAAGCATGAGTGTAAAAAAAGGAAAGCTTCCACTCAGTAGTACAAAAGAAATTTTTACAGCGATTAAGCGTGTAGAAATTGGTGCTATTTTAAGTGGAGAAGAACTTTTAAATATAGCAAACGTGCTTAGAACAAGCAGACGTGTCAAAAACTACTACAAAGAAGACTGTGAAGAGGTGAAGTCTCCACATTTAGAAAAGTATTTTGAAGCCATTGGGGTATACAACGATGTAGAGCGTGAGATCACCCGTTGTATTGTTGCACCTAATGAATACGCAGATGATGCAACACCAGAGCTTTATCAAATTCGTAGACAAATTAAAGCAGCAGAAGGTAAAATCAAAGAGACTATCCATGGCATCCTATATTCTTCAAGATATCAGGATATGCTACAAGAGACTGTTGTAACCATGCGACAAGGGCGTTCTTGTGTACCGATCAAAGTGGAGTACAAAAATGCTTTTAAAGGGATTGTACATGACCAATCTTCTACAGGTGCAACGGTATTTATGGAACCAATGGCTGTTGTGGAACTTAACAATAGTTTGAAAAGCTTGCATATGAAAGAAGAAGATGAAATTGAAAAACTTTTAATAGAGCTTACTAACTTAGTAGCAGACATTGCACCCTTTGTGCTTATCAATGCTGAGCAGATTACGGCACTAGATGTCATCTTTGCAAAAGCAGAGTGTGCCCTTAAAATGGATGCGAGAGAGCCAGGGCTTAACCAAAAAGGTTATATCTATTTAAAGAAAGCACGTCATCCACTTTTAGACCAAAAAGATGTAGTGCCAATAGATGTTCATGTAGGCGATTCATTTACAACACTCCTTATTACAGGGCCTAATACAGGGGGGAAAACCGTTACCCTTAAAACATTAGGGCTATTTACCTTAATGGCTCAAGCAGGGATGCAAATTCCAGCTAAAGAAGGCAGCATTGTTAACGTCTTTGATGATGTCTTTGCAGACCTTGGAGATGAGCAAAGTATTGAGCAAAGTTTAAGTACGTTCTCAGCACATATGACTAACTTAGTGCGTATTTTAGACCAAATGACGCTTAATTCACTCATTCTTTTAGATGAGGTGGGTTCAGGGACAGACCCTGTTGAAGGGGCAGCCCTTGCTATGTCTATACTGGAACATTTACGTAAACAACAAATTCGCACAGTAGCGACAACTCACTATAGTGAATTGAAGCTTTATGCACTTTCTACAGACGGGGTGGAAAATGCGAGCTGTGAATTTGACGTAGAATCTTTACGCCCAACTTACAAATTGCTTATCGGCGTACCAGGAAAGAGTAATGCTTTTGCAATTTCCATGAAACTTGGACTTGTGGAACACTTAATAGAAGACGCTAAAGCATTCCTTCACAAAGAAAATGTGAAGATGGAAGATATCTTAGTTGAGCTTGAGTACAGCAAACGTATGGCTGAAATTGAAAAGGAAAAAGCAGAATCCTTTAGAAAAGAAGCAGAGCACTTTAAAGAAGAAATTGCTAAAGAACGCAAGAAACTTGAGAAATCTAAGCAAAAAATTATGGAACGTGCCAACGAAAAGGCCAATGACCTGCTTCGTGACGTACAAAAACAAACAGATGATATGCTTAAAGAAGTGCGTCAAGCAGCGCGTGAAGCACGTATTGTCATTGATGAGAAGGGCCTTCATGATACCAAGAAAAAGGTATCAGAAGGTGTAGAGCATCAACAACATAAATTGAACCGAGCAATTGGAGCTAAGAAGACTTATAAGAAACCTATTAAAAACATCGAAGTGGGCGAAAAGGTGATGGTAACAACTTTGATGCAACCAGGTGTCATTTTAGAAGTTCCAGACAATGCGGGTAATGCCAAAGTTCAAATTGGCATTATGCCAATGAAAGTGCATATTTCTAACTTGCAACGTGTAGATGAAGATGAAGCCAAAGTACCAACAGCTAAAAAAAGTAGACCAAGAGCAACGGGGAATAGCCATTCCGTGAGTAAGACCATGAATATTAAAACTGAAATAGATGTACGTGGCTTAATGGTGGATGAGGCATTGCCTATTGTAGATAAATATTTAGACGATGTCTATTTAGCAGGGCTTAAGCAAGCAACGATTATCCACGGTAAAGGCACAGGTGCTCTTAGACAAGCGATTACACAAATGCTACGTCGCCATCCACATATTGCATCCCATAGACCAGGTGTGTACGGCGAAGGTGAAATGGGTGTAACCGTTGTAGAAATTAAATAGGCTTAAAATAAACTTAATATAAAGGAGGCATATAAAATGAACAAAAGTAAAATTCTCGTTGTAGACGATGACACTAACATTGCAGAGCTGATTTCTCTTTATCTGCAAAAAGAAGGCTACGACACACAAGAAGTTTATAGTGGGAAGCAAGCAATAGATGCTTTTGAGACATACAAACCAGACTTAATCTTATTAGACGTTATGCTACCAGAGATGGATGGCTATGACGTGTGTAAATATATCAGGCGTACAAGCAAGGCACCTATTATTATGTTGACTGCAAAATGTGATGTGTTTGATAAGGTACTCGGTTTAGAGTTAGGCGCAGATGACTACATTGCAAAACCTTTTGATCCTAAAGAACTGATTGCAAGGGTAAAAGCTGTTTTACGTCGTACAGTCAAAGAGGAGACACAAGAAGTGGAGGCTAAAAACCGTATTGTCTTAGAAGACTTAATTGTTGATAAGGACAACTACTCTGTAACGTACCAAGGCAGTGTAGTAGAACTTCCACCAAAAGAATTAGAAGTCCTATACTTTTTGGCAAGCCATCCAAAGCAAGTTTTTACGCGTGAACAACTACTAGACAAAATATGGGGTTATGACTTCGTAGGGGATACACGTACAGTTGATGTACACATTAAAAGGTTAAGAGACAAATTTGAGGGTGATCATCCATGGAGCATAAAAACAGTATGGGGAGTAGGATACAAATTCGAAAGATAAAGAAGAGAATCCGATTCTCTTCTTTGTTTAACAAACTCCTGACATTATACATTGGTATTTTAATTGTTACATTCGTCTTTTTCTTTACTATTTTTTCTAATGCATTTCAAAGATATTATGTGGATTACACAGAAAATATTATGATTAAACAAGCTGAGCTTATCGCTACAGAGTATCGTGAAGTAGGCGAGATGCATCAATCTATTAGTGCGACGCTTGAACGTGTGGCACTAAGAGTCAAGGTGCTTGATAGCTATTTAGATGCTACAACGTGGATTGTAGGCAAAGACTATAAAATGCAAATGGCTTCAGGAAAAGAAGAGTCTATTATTTTAGATAGGAAACTTGCCAATCCAGAAGTTATTCAAAAAGTATTAGAAGGCAACATTATTTCACAGCAAACAGGATTTGAACAATATTTTACAACCCCAGTGTTAACAATAGGATATCCGATTGAAATTGCTGGTAATGTAGAGTTTGCATTGTTTATTCATACCCCCATGCCACAAATTCTTACCCTTATTGATGAGGTGCGAAGTATTTTGGCTCAGGCGGTACTGATTACGACAAGTATTATTTTAGTCTTGGTTTATTTTACATCTAAGCGTATGAGTAAGCCACTCAAAGAGATGAATCAAGTGGCTAAGAAGATTGCCAATGGTGATTTTGCAAAGCGTATTGACGTAGATGGCGTAGATGAGATTGCACAACTTGGTGAATCACTTAACTATATGGCAGAAGAGCTTGATAAGATTGATTCTAATCGAAAGGCCTTCATTGCTAATGTATCTCACGATATGCGTTCACCGCTTACTTCGATTTCAGGATTTGTAACAGCTATTTTAGATGGCACCATCCCAGATGAAAAGCATGACAAATATTTGCGCATTGTACTCAATGAGTCTCAACGTATGATTAAGATGACTAATGACATTTTAGAACTGAGTCGTATGGAAGAGGGGAATTTACCTCTTAAGAAGATGGAATTTAATTTGCATGAGATGATTCGAGATTTATTAGATAACTTTGAACACGTCACAAAGGAAAAAGAAGTGAATGTTAATGTACTTTTTGATAAAAAAGAACAAATAGTATTCGCAGATCCTGAAAAAATTGCTCGAGTTGTTCAAAATTTATTAGATAATGCGTTTAAATTTGTTAATAATCAGGGCACAATTGAAATAGAAACTGTAGCCAAACAAAATAAAGTATGGGTTTATATTCGTAATAGTGGCCCAAGTATTTCAAAAGAAGACCAAAAAAGCATTTGGGAACGATTTTATAAGTCAGATTTATCAAGGGGTAAGGATAAAACTGGAATGGGTATTGGCCTTGTTATTGTTAAGGAAACGATGAGACAACACAATGAAGAACTTGGTATTATTTCTAATGAAGGTGAACTGGTAAACTTCTACTTCACACTTTCTAAGGTTTAGTTCAAAATAATACTGCCTACTTTTTACAAAGTATTCACACACTATTCAAAATCCAAATCTATACTACAGTTATCACAAATGAGTTGTAAACGGAGGCGATCTTGATGAAAGATAATAACAATACAAATCAACCAAATGAAAACGGATTAAATAATGAACAACAAGTAGAAAAAACTCAAGCTATGGGCGACACAGCAGCTAGAGAACATACAGAAATGATAGAACCTGCACAACCAATGGGTAATACTCCAGTAAGTGGGCAAGGGCAATCAACAGGGTATATCCCAGTAGGGAACCACAACCAAGCAATGGGTGATACCCAAGCTGCAGACCAAACACACTCAACAGGTAATACATCAGCAGCAAACGAAGCATCAGGTACTTACGAAGAAGCACCAAGAGTGGCAAGTAGTACCCACCCATTACCACCAATTATGGATGGTAACAGTACGTATTATCATGAGACAATTAAAGAGAAAAAAGGACGTAACAAGAAAAAGTCAAGTGGTGGATTTGGTAAATTTATAGCAGGGCTTACCATTGTCAGCCTTGTAGGTGGCGGGTCTCTTGGAGCAGGCTATGCCTTTACAGCACCTTTAGCTCAAAAGTTGTATAACGACAAAATGGGTATAGAAGTACAAGATACCACAGTTGGTGGGGACAATGGAAACGGAGCCAGTTATGCACAATCTACAGGCTATGTAGCACCGCTTTATACCAATAACTCTATTGCAGATATTGCAGCCAATGTAGGGCCATCTGTTGTATCCATTAAAAATAACAAAGTAGTGACAACTTGGGCTGGAGAGTTTAACCAAGAGGGACTAGGTTCTGGTGTTATCTTCAAAACAGATGAAGAAAAGATTTATATTATTTCCAATGCACACGTAGTAGAAGGGGCAAGTTCTTTAATCGTAACTTTCCTTGGCAATGCTAAAGTGCCAGCAGAGATTGTAGGCTATGATACGATGACAGATATTGCAGTAGTATCCGTAAATAAAGCAGATGTTCCAGAAGATATTCTAGGGGATATTAAGCCAGCAGTTCTTGGGGATAACAGTGAGTTACGTGTAGGAGACTTAGCTGTAGCCATTGGAACACCTATAGATGAAGCTTATGAAAACACAGTGACAGTTGGGGTTATTAGTGCTCTTGACCGTCAAATTAACTTAACAGACCAAAAGCTTAACCTGATTCAAACAGATGCGGCTATCAACCCAGGAAACAGTGGGGGTGCCTTAGTAGGGCCAACTGGAGAAGTGATTGGGATTAATACGATTAAACTTGTAGATAGTGGGATTGAAGGTATGGGCTTTGCGATTCCAATCAATGATATTAAACCTATTGTTGATGAACTTATGAGCAATGGTAGCATTGCACGTCCAGTACTAGGTATTGTAGGTGAAAACTTAACAGAAGCACTGGGGAACTACTATGACATTCCAGTAGGAATTATGGTTGTTCAAGTCCAACCAGGTAGTAGTGCAGCACTTGCAGGTATACAACAAGGAGATATCATCATTGAATTTGATGGCACACGTATTGCCACGATGGAAGAGCTAAAAGCGTTATTACTTGAGAAAAAAGTAGGTGACCCAGTCAACATCAAAGTTGTACGTGGTTCAGAAAAAATAAACTTAGATGTTAAACTTCGTGGTAAGAGTCAAGCACAACTGCAAAGTCAAAATCAGTAATCTATAAAAATTAGAAAAGACGATGAATTGGCGGATTCATCGTCTTTTCTAATTTTTCCATTTATGTTACAATGGGGCTTAAAGGAGTGGATGAAATGAGCCTTATAGCCGATTTAAAACCAGAAGAAAAGATGCAAGGATGCTATCTATGTAAATATAAGCAATTACTTAAAAATAAAAATGGTAAAGACTATCTCACAGTAAAGCTACAAGATGAGACTGGCACAATAGAAGGGAAAATTTGGGCAATTCATCCAGGTATTGAAGAGTTTCAAGTGGATGATGTGGTACAAGTCGAAGCAGAAGTTGTCCTGTATCAAGAAAACCTTCAAGCCAATATTGGGAAGATTAAACGTGCAGAAGAAGGCACTTATGATTTAAATACTTTGTTGCCACGTACACCAAAAGATGTAAAAGTATTAGAAGCTAAACTTTTTGCTATGATTGATGAAGTACAAGATACAGGCATTAAAAAGTTGTTAGAGACCCTTTTCTATGATGAAACCATATATAAATATTTCATGATGGGTGCTGCAGCAAAAAGTGTGCATCATGCTTATTTAGGTGGCCTTCTAGAACATACAGTAACTGTTGCAGAAGTTGGGAAATTCTTAGCCAGTTGTTATGAACCTGTGAATTTAGATTTAGTGATTGCAGGATGCTTACTTCATGATATTGGCAAGCTTTATGAGCTTTCAGCCTTTCCAAAGAATGACTATACCGATGAGGGACAACTTTTAGGACACATCATGCTAGGTGTAGAAAAGGTCAATGAAGCAAAATATAACATTCCAGAGCTTTCAAACGAGGCCTTATTACTCATCAAGCATACTATTCTTGCCCATCATGGGGAATATGAATACGGTTCACCTAAGCGTCCAAAATGTATTGAAGCGATGATTGTCCATTTAGCGGACTACAGTGATTCTAAGCTTAAAATGTTTGAAGAAGTCTTACGTGGTAGTGAGCCAACAGAACAAAGCCTTGGTTATCATAAAGTTTTAACAAGAAATATGAGACGTTCTATGCTATGAAAAAAAGTTCCACACGCATTTCAGCCAATGAAATGAACCGATTTATGTATTGTCCCAACCAATGGTACTATAAAAGGACCTATGGTACAAAAGTCTTAGGAGAAATGTATCAAGCACTAGATATGGAACATAGTGACCATCAAGACCATTTTACAAAAGGGATGAAGCACCACAGCCGTTATCACCTTAAGTACAAAGTATTTAAAGGCATAAGGCTTGTACTGCTAGGTATCATTTTCTTGCTCATTCTTAAAGGGGTGGGCGTATTATGATGGCAGAAGCATTGGTGTTGGGGCTAGTACTAGCAGGGCTACTACTTGGTGTTTATTGTTTAAGACCTAGTATTTCTTGTAAGCAGAAGGTGCAAGTAGGTCTACCTTTTGCCCGTATGGTCTATAACGATGAAAGCGGCGGGAAAATGTTGGTTGCGCCTCGGTATGACCTACAGGGCAAGCCCGATTATATTTTTAAGACGCTATGGAGAGGATGCTACATTCCCTTTGAAATTAAAAGTGGGGTTGCAAAAGAAGACGTGCCCCATGAGGGGGATTTGATGCAGCTATTGGCCTACTTTTTATTAGTAGAAGCTGTCTATGGCAAAAGACCACCCTATGGGAAATTGGTCTATAGCAACAAGACTTTTAAGGTGCGTAACACCTATAGACATAGATGGTTGGTCAAAATCACATTGCGAGATATGCATCGTATGTTAGAGGGAAACTATACAACCCATGAGACTAAGAATTACATCAAATGCCGCAACTGTATTTGCCAATACACCGTGTGTGAATGTGAGGAAGAGGATTAGAAATGAAAGAAAAAGAGAAGACTAAAAAGCAAGAAGCAAGCAAAGAAAAACGAACCTTTTTACTAGACCATTTTATACAACGTCATATGGTTGCCAAGATGCAAGCATCTAGCGAGCAGTTACTTCAAGAAGAATCACCAATTTTTCATTAGGACAACAGGAGAAAAATATGTCAGTCGAAAAAAATCAATTTTATGAGATCACTATTACGGATATTGGAACAAATGGAGAAGGCGTTGGTAAAATCAATGACTTCGTTGTGTTTGTACCAGAGGCCATAACAGGTGATACATTAGAGATAAAAATTTTAAAAGTAAAGAAAAACTTAGCTTATGGGAAAATCGAAAAGATTCTTAGTCCATCACCAAGTAGGAACAGTGAGACTTGTGAAGTCGCTAAAAAATGTGGAGGTTGCCAACTTCAACATATGAGCTATGCTGCACAACTTGAGTGGAAGCAAAGCAAAGTGTACAATGCCCTTACACGTATTGGCGGGCTAAAAGATGTAGAGGTCCTTCCAACCATCGGGATGGAGACACCAGCCCATTACCGCAACAAGGCACAATATCCAATTCGCAAAGAAAATGGCAAAGTACAAATTGGTTTCTACATGAGCCGTACACATAAAGTAGTCGATTGGTCTACTTGTGGTATTCAAGATCCACGCTGTGAACAAATTATTGAGCTTGTAAAAAACTTCTTAGAAGTCAATAACATTTCAATCTATGATGAAGAAGTACACAAAGGACTTGTAAGACACCTGATGATTAAGATAGGCTTCTACACCGGTGAAATTATGGTCTGCTTAGTCATCAATGGAAATGAACTTCCACACAGTGATAAACTTCTAGAAACACTAAAAGAGGTAGAAGGCTTAGCAAGTGTACTCCTCAACGTGAACAAGGCGAGAACAAACGTAATTTTAGGACATGAAATCAAAGTCTTGGAAGGTAGAGAGTACATTGTAGATACAATTGGAGACTTAAAGTTCAAGATTTCTGCACTCTCATTCTTCCAAGTCAATCCAGTACAAACCAAAGTACTCTATGACCAAGCATTAGCATACGCAGAACTTAATGGTTCAGAAACGGTATGGGATGCATACTGTGGGATTGGAACGATCTCTCTCTTCCTTGCACAAAAAGCAAAACAAGTATACGGTGTAGAAATCGTCGCACCAGCTATCGAAAATGCCCGTGAAAATGCAAGCCTGAATGGACTAGACAATGTCCAATTCTTTGTAGGCAAAGCCGAAGAGGTCATCCCAGAGCAATATGCAAATGGTCTCACAGCCGATACAATTGTAGTAGATCCACCAAGAAAAGGCTGCGAAGTAGCCTTACTTGAAACACTTGTTAAGATGAACCCACAAAAAATTGTATACGTATCATGCGACCCAGCAACACTGGCAAGAGACTTAGGGTATCTAGCAGAGTATGGGTATAAAGTGGAGAAAGTACAACCGGTGGATATGTTCCCACATACTACCCA
>NZ_JAVVQU010000023.1:0-47096 GCF_036655075.1 Niameybacter sp.
TTGAATATGGACTAAGTAAAAATGAAGAGAGAAAGATGATTGCTCAGTTAGCCGATGAAAATCATTGTGATTTTATCAGTATGCAAATAGAGAAGCATCGTCCTCAAGGGAAGCTTAAAGCTTTAGCATTTTGTAGAAATATAACCCATGCTCGAATGATGTGTGAGGGGCTACAAGACCAGTATCATACAGCCTATCTTACTGGAAAGAATAGTATTGGTGAACGTATTCGAGCATACAATGATTTGCAAAGCGATACATCTGATTTAGAAATTCTATTTACAGTAGATATTTTGAATGAAGGGGTGGATATACCAGGCGTAAACATGGTGCTATTTTTACGTCCGACAGAATCTTCGACGATTTTTATTCAACAACTAGGACGTGGCTTAAGAAAGTACAGTGATAAGCAATATGTAGCAGTGCTAGACTTTATAGGTAATAGCTATAAAAGGAGTGTTCAGATTGCATTTGCTTTAAGTAGTTTAGCAGAAAACTTTGTAGTAGAAAAAAGACTTATGGTTTCTCTTGTAAACAATAATTTTGAGGCACTAGGACTTACACAGTATGGTGTTGAAGTCAATATTGATGACTTAAGTAAAGAGGAGATTATAAGATATATCCAAGATGAGAACTTCAATAGTCTAAAATACTTGAAACAGGATTACTTTAATTTTAAGTCATACATTAATGCTGAGCATGCACCTAGTCATATGGATTATTTAAATAATGACTGTGCACCAGATATTTTGAGGTTTATCAATATTAAGATGGGTGGTAGAAAGAATTATTCATACTACAACTTCTTAAGTAAAATTGAAGAGCAAGGATTGCCTCTTTTTTCAGATACGCAAATAGCATTTTTGAACTACTTATCTGAGATGTTACCACTTGTTCGAATATATGAGTATCAAATCATGCAGTGTATTTTCAAGGAAACAACTAATTTAGAAGATATTAAAAAGAAACTTAGATGCGAGAACAAAGCATTCCAGGACATGCAATTTGCACATGCATTAAAATTTATGCAAGAGGCAGGGTATGTAAGGTGTGAAATGAATAGAGTAGTGTTACATGTAAAGCGGGATGATCAATTTGATGAATGGGTGATGGATTTAGTTACATACGGACTAGCACGTTATGAGATAGAGTATGGTGATGGGCAGGATTTTAAGTTATGGTCTAGTTATCGTAAAGATCAAGTGCAATTAAAACTTTGCAAAAATCCAAAACTTAATCAAAAAGGAACGTATGTGTATGATTATATTGTCTACATCTTTGCTTCTATCAAAAAGGATGCTAGCATTAGTGAACATCTAGATTATAAAGATAAATTTTTGCAAGATAATCTTTTCCAATGGGAATGCCAAGCTGGGCTCACCCAGATAGAACAACAGCAATTAATTCAGAGTAAAAAAGCCTATTTATTTATCCGTAAAGTAGAAAGTGAAAATGGAATGGTCTTACCATTTACTTTTGTAGGAACAGGTAAATTAACAAACCCAAGGCTTACAGAAAATGTGAAAGGTACGTTGTTGTTTGATATACCCATGGAGAATACACTTCCAGATTATTTACAGTTTGACTTTGGTTTAAAAATAGATTAATTCAATACATTATAGAGTTAATTTATATGGATTTAAAAAGGGAGAAAAAATAGATGAAAAAAGGGATGAAAGTTCTAGCAGGTGGAACAGCAGTTATTGTAATCGGCGGTTTATTATGGTTTGCCAATGGGTTTATGGGAAATCCTGTGTCAAAGGCTTTGGCGACTTATAATACAGAAAAATATATAGAAGCACAGTACCCGAATATGGGGTTAGAAAGAGAGGAAACCTTTTATAACTTTAAGGGTTCTAATTACTATGTCAGGATTCAATCACCCACAAGTATAGATACACATTTTTCAGTGCAGGTATCACCACTTGGAAAGATAGAACAGGATGATTATGGAAACAGTGTGATAGGTCGATGGAATACGTATAGTAGAATTGATGAAGGCTATCGATCCAGAGTAGAGGCTGTATTTGGAAGTGATGACTTTCCTTATGAAAGTGATATTGACTATGGGAAGCTTAGGGGGAGGATGACGACAGAAGAAATAGAGACAGACGAGCTACATTATCCTAACTATGGATTGATTATGGAAGACTTAGAATTAGATAGGGACTATGACATAGCTGAGCTTGGAAAAACAGCAGGACATATTGTCCTATATGTAGGAGATAAGGAAGTGAGTGTAAAAAGAGCATCTGAAATTTTATTAGATATAAAAAATATCTTAGACAGAGAACAAGTTCCTTTTTATGCTATAGATTTTGTACTTGAACAATACCGAGAAGAAGATGAAAAGCCCAATCCTAATGGTGAGGCAGTTAGGATTCAGGAGTTCTTATACAGTGATATTTATGAAGAGGATTTAGAGCAGCGTATAATGGAGAATGCTGCAGTGTTAGAGGCATATTATAAGGAGCAAGATGCTAAAAAAATGCTGAAATAACTGAATATAAAGCATCATCGATTGAGTAGAGGAAAGCATATAAAAAGCGATACAATTACTTGGGTTTCAGCTGTTTCTGGGATACTTAAGAAGAAGGCGTCGCCACCTAACATAGGATGATTAAAGTGAGGACGTAAGACCTTCAATGTCACAGCCTCAGTGTTAGATATCCAAATGAAACAACTCACAGGGATAGATGTGGCAAAGATACTAAGGCAGACCAATCAAACCACGATTATTATTTTTATTACAGCTGAGGATTGGTTTAGCGTCATGATTATTATAAAGTTATAGGGATGATTCTATGCGTACTAGAATTTTGATAACAGTTAAAAGATATGAAACTTATTTAATTTGACACACATCTTTTAACAGATTTTCAAGTTTTTCAGCAGAAGTAATACGGTCGTTACACTTTTTGCTATCTAAACATACATCAAAACTGATAGATCGATAGGCACCTGCATCAGAGCTAGTAGCTTTGCAAACAGGGGAAACACAAGCTACTTCTGTCTCATCACCTACATAGTGGCAAAGGGTGCATATATGTTTGTTTTTAGAATTAGAGTTGGGAAGTCTACAGGCCATGCCTACAAGTTTGTCATTTATAGGGTAAACAATAAAAAGTTTGCGAATAGATTCATCTATCCAACTGAGATACACATGAGGGGTATCTTGAGCATCTGAATCAGGCATTTTGATTTTATGTTCCTTTTTAAAGAGTTTACTAATCTGAGCATTGGTGATAGGAGCCATACCATATACATAGCCATCTAATTTTTTGGTATAGCTATCAATATCTAGAGCGGTTTGAAGTGTGTTGATATCGATAAGGGTTATTTGCTCTTCGGTAAGTGCTTCAAAAAGATTGAAGATTTGATCGCGGGTAGAAAGCTTACAGGTTTCTACTATATTTTTGTCAGTACAACATTTGAAAGTAGTGTTGAGGTCAGATAAACATTTTTTAATAAAGTTATAATGTTCTTTTTTGATAAAAGTGTCCATTAGATGATGCACCCCATTTCTCATATTTTTATTGTTTTAGTAGTCTAAGCGATAAAAAGATGATTCCTATTACTTAAATTGAAAGTAATAGGAATCATCTTTTGCGTTATCATCTATTCTAGTTACTTTCATTAGATTATCTGAGTCAATGATAGCATGACTTTTTAAAGCGGTGCAATCTAATAAATAGTTCTGTAACAACTATGAGCAGCACTGCTTTTCTTGTGTAAGTATTCTGCGGATACTCTGTTCGGATAAGTAGTACATTTGAGCAAGTTTATCTACAGTTATTCCCATCAAGTGCCTTTGATAGATTTCACTATTTCTCACTTTTAGGTTACATTTGGTGCCACTTGCTTCACCCCATGCCTTGTGATTTTCAGCCTTTCTAGGAATATAGAGATACTGCCCATCTATATATTCTTGTATAATTTCAATTATTTCATCTGGTAACACGTCATGTGCTTTCCTATATTTCATTTCTTTACTCCTCCATATTTTTATAAATGGGTTATAGCAAAGAATACAAAAAGCTAAGTGTTACAGCGCCTAAAACATATAAGGCTTCTCAGCTAACTTAAGATAAATTAGGCTCCAAACAAAACATAGCTGACTTCGTTTTGTAGTCTTTGCAAGGAGCAAAGTGCTTTGAAGCTGAATGGACTATTGACATTCATAAAAACACCCCCAATACGTTAGTTTTATTATAGCATATGGCAAGGTGCTGTAAATAGGAGGGAGAAGAGAGAAATCCTATATTAGCATAAGAAAAGTTGAAAAACAATATAAAAATGGTTACAATAGGGAAAGAATACAGAAATAAGAGGATACATATAATGAAGCAAATTGAACGTGCCACATGGCAAGATGTAGAAGAAATCAGTAACTTATACGATGAGCTCAACGACTATCTTGCTACTCATACCAACCATGCAGGATGGCTCAAAGGGGTTTACCCTACCCAAGAAACAGCACAAGTGGGTATCCAGAATCAGGAATTGTTTGTGTTGCGTATGGAGGGCAAGATAGTAGGAACAATGATTTTAAACCATGATCAAGCAGAGGCTTATGAGGAAGGTCGTTGGCGTAAAGTGTTAAAGGAAGAAGAGGTATTAGTCGTACATACGTTAGCTATTCATCCAAGCTATGGTGGAAGAGGGATTGCTACAAGTCTCTTAAACTTTGCAAAGCTGTATAGTGCTGAGCAAGGGATCAAAGCCATTCGACTAGATGTTGCCATTAGGAATACGCCAGCTCAGGTACTTTATGAAAAGTGTGGCTATCAGGAAGTGGGAATAGTAGACCTTGGACTAGGTATACCAGAGTTAGTCTGGTTTAAGCTTTATGAACTCTTATTAAGTTAATGCAGTACAAATAATAAATCTAAAGGTGGTTACATGGATAAAGAAATAGAACAACTTAGTCAAATACTTAAATCTAGTCAAAACATAGTGTTTTTTGGAGGTGCGGGTGTATCAACAGAAAGCAATATTCCAGATTTTCGTTCAGAAAATGGCCTCTATAAAACTGCAAGTGGGAAGGGTTATCCACCAGAAACCATGCTTTCTTATAGTTTTTATAAAAGGCATCCAGAAGATTTCTATGCTTTTTATAAAGAAAAAATGATTTATCAAGATGCCAAGCCAAACAAGGCTCATTTAGCTCTTGCTACTTTAGAAAAAATGGGTAAATTGAAGGCAGTCATTACACAAAATATTGATGGATTACATCAGTTAGCAGGAAGTAAGGAGGTTTACGAGCTACACGGCTCTGTACACCGTAACTATTGTACAAAGTGTCATGCTTTTTATAACCTAGAAGCTGTGATGAGCCAAAAAGGTGTACCAATATGCAGTGTATGTAGTGGGATTATAAAGCCCGATGTGGTACTCTATGAAGAAGGCTTAGATGATGGGATAATTACAGGTGCTATTCGTGCTATTATGGAAGCAGATACTTTAATTATAGGTGGGACTTCTTTGGTTGTTCAACCAGCTGCAAGCTTAATTCATTATTTTAAAGGTAAGCATCTTATTTTAATCAATAAAAGTACGACACCGTATGACCATCAAGCCCATTTGGTCATTCATGAACCGATTGGCAAAGTATTGAGTGAAGCACTTACATTCATCTAGAAGGAGAAAACAGAGTGAAGAAATTAATTGTATTTTTTGGGGGACTTTTTGTACTACATCTGGGAGTAGCCATGCTTCTAGAACTGAATTTGGGGTCAGACCCTTTCACCTTATTTACACAAGGCATTGCGACAGCCTTACATATTACACCAGGTTGGGCGAATAGATTGATAGCCTGCCTCTTTCTTGGCATCTTATTTATTTTTAATCGTAAGAGTATTAAAATAGGGACCTTTTTATGTATGATTTTTGTAGGGTTTGCCATTGATATCAATCTTTTGCTTATAGCGCCATTACAATTACACAGTTATGGCTCTATTGTACGTATTGTACTGTTTATGGTGGCATGTGGCATTATTGGAATAGGATTCCCGATACTTAAATGTGCAGATTTAGGTATACCACCTAATGACTTAATGTACTTTATGTTTATGGAAAAGCTCAACAAACCTTATGGCAAAGTACGTATGGTATGTGATGGTTTATTGACTATCGTGGGGATTTTTTTCGGTGGCATAGTAGGTGTTGGAACAATCATCTGTATTTTGCTGATTGGCCCTATTGTACAATTTTGTATGCCAAAAGTAGAAAAAGTATTACAACCTTTTTTACAAGGATAATAAGAAGACTGTCACCAAGTGTTTTGGAGACAGTCTTTTTTTATGGAAGCATCCACAGCTGTGCTTAATATAGAGGATAAGTTATCAATAAAAAACTAAATTGTGCATAATTATATAAAACATTAGATGAAAAAAATAAAAAAGATGAAGGACATGAAGAATATAAAAAGGATTTTAGTCAAAAGATGGTTAATGATATAATGAAAGAGGTTGTATTCAGTCTTGTAATGATTCTACGCAAAGAAGGTAAGAATAAATTGACGAGATAAATGATAGAACGGACAGGAGGATAACAAATGAAATGTGTTTCATGGAACGTTAATGGACTAAGAGCCATTGTGCAAAAGAACTTTATGGAATTTTTTAATGAGGTAGACGCAGACATTTTTTGTCTGCAAGAAACGAAGATGCAGGCTGGTCAATTAGAGTTAGACTTACCAGGTTATCACCAATATTTTAACTATGCCGAGAAAAAAGGCTATTCAGGAACTGCTATTTTGACAAAAGAGAAGCCAATAAGTGTGACACTAGGGTTAGACATCCCTGAACTAGATACAGAGGGAAGAGTGATTACACTAGAGTTTGAAAGTTTCTACTTTGTTACAGTGTATACACCTAATGCTCAGTCAGAGCTAGCAAGAATTGAGTTTCGTATGAGATGGGAAGATGCTTTTAGAGCGCATCTTGTGGCATTGGATGAAAAGAAACCGGTTATAATCTGTGGGGACTTAAATGTAGCCCATCAAGAGATAGACCTTAAAAATCCTAAGACCAATAAAGGCTCAGCGGGATTCTCAGATGAAGAACGAGGAAAGTTTACAGAGCTTCTAGAAAGTGGATTTACAGATACTTATCGTTACTTTAACCCAACTCAAGAGGGGGCCTACACTTGGTGGTCTTATCGTTTTAAGGCCAGAGAGAAAAATGTAGGATGGCGTATTGATTATTTCTTAATCTCTAAACGCTTTGAGGCTCAGATTGAAGCAGCGACCATTTATCATGAGGTAATGGGATCTGACCACTGCCCAATAGGAATAGAGATGAAATAGTATAATATAAAAGAGGGGCACTACGTAAGCGTAGTGCCCCTCTTGACGTTGTGGAGGGAAGAGCGTGTATGGATTGGCTGCCACCGTTTTCTGTACCTTACAGATAGGAATGGGGCAGGAGTACTAGGGGAGTGGGCTATCTCGAGGGGGGATAAGTGGTATTACAGGGATAAATCCTGGACGTAGAGGGTGCGCACTTTGGAAACGGAGGGGACTTC
Source organism: Niameybacter sp. (assembly GCF_036655075.1). Taxonomy (NCBI): domain Bacteria; kingdom Bacillati; phylum Bacillota; class Clostridia; order Lachnospirales; family Lachnospiraceae; genus Niameybacter; species Niameybacter sp. The sequence goes on from NZ_JAVVQU010000023.1 coordinate 7,528, forward strand.
GGGAGTAGGTTGCAGGGGAGGGGCATCTCTTACTTGGAAGAAAGTTTGGGCCACTTTTGGGAAGAGAGCATAGCTTAATACGTCTTCTTCAGAGTGAGCGAGAGCACCTGCTTCTTGTCGGTAGTGTTCAAGTTCAGGCTGGAGTAGATCAGCTGGGCGACAAGTAATGAGAGGGTCATTACCAATGGCTTTATTTCTTACATCAGCATTGATGGGAGCGGGTACTTTGCCATACTCACCACGAAGGAGTCCTTTAGATTCTTTGGTGAAAATCTTGTAGCGTTCGCCAGAAAGTACATTGAGAACTGCTTGAGAGCCAACAATTTGACTGGTCGGTGTCACAAGTGGTGGGTAGCCAAAATCCTGTCTAACACGAGGGATTTCTTCTAAAACTTGATAATATTTGTCTTCGGCTTTTGCGTCTTTGAGTTGAGAAATTAAATTGGAGAGCATTCCACCTGGCACTTGATAGAGTAAAGTATTGGTATCTACAGACAATACTTTAGGGTCTAAGAAACCTTCTGATTTAAGCTTTGCAGCAACACCTCGAAAGTGGCGGGCTGCCTCCGTAAGTTTTTCAAGTGAAAGGCATGTATCATAGTCTGTGCCTTTAAGGGTTGCAACTAAAGATTCTGTAGCAGGCTGAGAAGTCCCATTTGCCAGAGGGGAGAGGGCACAGTCTACAATATCTACGCCAGCTTGAATGGCTAGGAGATAGGTCATATCCCCTGTGCCAGTCGTATTATGAGTATGGAGATGAATAGGAATAGATAAATTTTCTTTGAGACGTCTTATAAGGTTATAGGCTTCAAAAGGAAGAAGAAGGTTCGCCATATCTTTAATACAGAGTACATCGGCACCTTTTTTCTCCAATTCTACAGCTAATTGAACAAAGTAATCTTCATTATGAAAGGGACTTGTGGTATAGCTGATGGCTGCTTCGCAAATACCACCATACTCTTTGACACATTTCATAGCCATTTCCATATTACGCACATCATTTAAAGCATCAAAAATACGGACCACATCAATCCCATTTTCAATAGATTTCTTACAAAAAGCATCTACTACATCATCGGCATAATGTTTATAACCTAATATATTTTGACCCCGCAAAAGCATTTGAAGTTTTGTGTTAGGCATATGTGACTTAAGGGTACGCAGCCGCTCCCATGGGTCTTCGTTTAAAAAGCGCATGCAGGCATCAAAGGTTGCACCTCCCCAGCATTCAAGTGACCAGTAGCCTATCTCATCTAATACTTTGCAAGCAGGGAGCATATCTTCTGTGCGCATACGTGTAGCAGCTTGAGATTGATGAGCATCTCTTAAAATAGTATCCGTAATATAAACTGTTTTTTTCATCATTTAACGCCTCCTTTTAACCAAAGAGTGCAAGTAAGACACCTGCAGCAATAGCAGAACCAATGACACCTGCTACATTAGGACCCATAGCATGCATCAACAAGAAGTTACCTGGATTTTCTTTTTGCCCCACAACCTGTGAAACACGAGCTGCCATAGGTACAGCAGAGACACCAGCAGAACCAATAAGTGGATTAATCTTATTCTTAAGAAACAGATTCATCAGTTTAGCCAGTAGCACACCACCAGCAGTACCAATAGCAAAGGCAGTTACACCCATAACGAGTATTTTGAGTGTAGAAAGACTTAAGAAGGTAGAAGCTGTTGCCGTTGCACCCACAGATACCCCGAGGAAAATAGTCACCACATTAATCAAACCATTTTGGGCCGTTTTGCTTAAACGCTCTACAACACCGCACTCTCTAAACAAGTTTCCAAGCATTAAAGTACCGACTAAAGGTGTAGCAGAAGGCACTAAAAGAGCAATAAAAATAGTTACAACAAAAGGAAAAACGATTTTTTCCATTTTAGAGACTTTACGGAGTTCACGCATTTCAATTTGGCGTTCTTTCTTAGTCGTTAAAAGTTTCATAATAGGAGGCTGGATAACAGGCACAAGTGCCATGTAGGAGTAAGCAGCTACTGCAATAGGTCCAAGTAAGTGAGGTGCAAGTTTAGTCGTTACAAATATAGCAGTAGGACCATCAGCACCGCCAATAATACCAATAGAACTCGCTTCAGCAGCTGTAAAACCTAAATACTTTGCGCCTACAAAGGTTAAGAAAATACCGAGTTGAGCAGCAGCGCCTAAGAGCAAACTTTTAGGATTAGCAATTAATGGGCCAAAGTCAGTCATAGCACCTACTCCTAAGAAAATAAGACAAGGATAAATACCTAATTTGACACCGAGATAAAGAAAGTCTACAAGACCTGGTGTAAGCCCAGACTGACCACCAAACAAATCCCAATGGACAAAGCCATCGGCAAAGAGAGCTTCGTGGAACATCTCGGCACCGGGTAAATTAGTCAATAACATACCAAAAGCAATGGGCAAGAGTAGAAGGGGTTCAAAGCCTTTTACAATAGCTAAATAAGCCAAGAAGCAAGCAATACCTAGCATAATCAGTATTTTAGGGTCTTCCACAAGAAGATGAAATCCAGTTTGCTCTAGAAAGTTGATAAGGGTTTCCATACTATGTACCTCCTTTTAATTTTAACTCTCATTGAATTTGGCAAAGGAGGGTGCCAGATTCTACTGTTAATCCCTTTGTCGCGAGAATAGCTATAACTTTTCCATCTTTAGGGGCAAGAATTTCATTTTCCATTTTCATAGCTTCAAGAACCATTAAAGTATCGCCTTTCTTAACAGTACTACCTACAGCACAGTTGATAACTAAGAGGGTACCAGGCATAGGACTTGTAATGTTAAGGATAGAGGTATTAGTTGTAGGTAAAGGTTGAGGGGGTATAGGGGGAGAAGCAGAAGTGATAGGCGTAGATGCCACTGGCATTGCAGAAGGGGTGCTGTCATCTAGAAGTTCGATAATGATTTCATAGTCCGTTCCATTTACATTAACTTTGTACTTTTTCATGATTTGACCTCTTTCTTATAATTTTTTAATGGAAAGAATGCGAATACCTGAAACCGCTTCACCTAAGTCCTCTGCAATGGCACAGGAGACAGCTGCAACAAATTCTTGGCGATTAGGGATAGAGTCAGGTGCAACAGCAGTGGGTAAAATAGGGGGTGAACTACTCTTGGTGTGCTCCAGTTTTTGACACAGGAAGCTCATCAGTTGGCAAAGAAGAATAATGCAAATTAAACTAATAAATACAGTACCCATGCCCATTAGGCATACAAAAATATTTGAGGGCTCCATAAGACATCTCCTTCAAGATAAATTAAATTTAAGATAGAAAAGATCCCTATAAGAGGGTGTGAATAGCCTGTCAAAGTAAAGTTGGTTTATAATAAGAATAAGTCAAAAGAAAGGACCGAGTAGGCATCATGAGAAGTCGTGCTATAGTCCCTATATAGTATGAAAGGTTTTCCGAAAAATAGAACTAAACGCAAAATTAGTTTTTTGACTAATCATAAGTAGACAGATAACGGTATAAGAAAAAGGGAGTAGTATAGATGCTAAAATGTTAGAAAAGGTCAGCCTAAACATCGTAAGATGTATAGGCTGACCTTTTCTTATTTAAATCTCTTGAATATGAATGCCAAGTTTTTTCTCATATTCTTTAACTGTAGATAAATCTTTTGGTGTTAAGATAGAAACAGAAGTTCCTTTGTTGTTTCCTCTTGCACAACGTCCAGCACGGTGAAGGTAATCGTGGGCACTTGGTGGTAAGTCCATGCTGAATACGTGAGTAATATCTTGAATATCTAGACCACGAGCAGAAAGGTCAGAAGAAACAAGCACTTCTAATTTGCCACTTCTAAATTGGTCTAAAGTTTGTTTGCGTTGTTCTTTTGTTTGAGCTCCGTAAAGGCCACCAACACGCTTGCCGTGGAAGGTAAGTTTGTCTACAGCGACTTCAACTTCATGGTTGTTGTTGAGGAAGACTAAAGATTTAGTTGGATTTTGACCATTAATAAGCTTGCGTAAGGTCTCAAACTTTTTGCGGAACTCTGTTAATGCATAAAAATGAGTAATGTTTGGATTTAAAATCGTTTCATTACAAGCATTGAGCATTTCAGGCTCTTTCATAAATTCTTTAGCAGCAGATAAAGTGAAAGGATTGATTGTCGCTGAAAAGAGCATAATTTGTGTATCTTTCATCACTGCTTTAATTATATCTTTAACAGGATGACTTTGGTTTTTGTCTAATAGGTTATCTGCTTCATCTAAAACGATAGTTTTAATGGTATGGGCAGTTACCTTTTTTTGTTTAATAAGGTCTAGCACACGACCTGTTGAACCCACAAGAATGTGAGGCTTATTTTTTTTAAGCTTTTCAACTTGTTTGCCAATGTTCATGCCACCCATAACAGTAAGACTTGTCACACCTGCGTTAGAACCTTCGTTAAGGAGTCTAATTTGCTCTTGAATTTGCATAACGAGTTCATGAGTAGGCGCTAAAATAAGGGCCTGTGTTTGTCTTAAGTTGGGATTAATCTTCTCAAAGAGAGGAAGTAGGAAGGCAAGTGTCTTTCCGCTTCCTGTATGTGCCTGTGCAATAAGGTCTTTGCCTTCTAAGGCCATAGGTAAAACCAAAGTTTGAATGGGCATAGGTGATGTAATATTTTGTTTTGAAAGGCCTTCTACTAAAGACTCAGAAAGTCCTAAAGCCTGAAATGTATTTTCCATTGTTGTGTGTACTCCTAGTTTCAAAGTTTTTACTAAGTCATATTATACACACTAACGTCAAGTTGTACTAGGGAAAGGACGTGTTTATTCAAAAAAACGTCCAAGTAAACTTAAAAATCTCTCATAAGTGGCTCTGTGAAAGCCTTATGAGAGATTTTTTGATTTTGATACGCAATTAAGTTTAAGACTCTTCAGTTTGCAACTTTTTAAATGAGCGTCTAAAGAGATATAAAGTATAGATTAAGGTAACAGCTTCACTAAAGAAGACAGTCAGCCAGATGCCTGCATCACCTAGAATAGAAGGTAAGAAAACAATACCAACTATAATGAATGCCATTCCACGAAGGAAGGAGATAAGTGCAGAAGTTTTGGCATCTTCAAGCGCTGTAAAGTAAGCTGAACCTAAAATGTTAATGCCGTTGATGAGGAAGGCTAAGCCATAAAGCTTAGTGGCCCATACAGTCATCTCAATAAGCTCAGGATCATTTGGTGCAAATAGCAGGATAAGTGGCTTTCCAAAGAGGAAGAGTCCCCCTGTGCAGACGATACCAATCATCAACATAACCTTAAACGCTAGGCGATTCAGTTCAATAATACGGTCACTGTTTTTTGCCCCATAGTTATACCCTGTAATAGGTGCAATACCTGTAGCAATACCAAGGAGCAAGGCTACAACTAATGAAGTCACATAAGAAATAATGGAGAAAGCTGAAACACCTACTTCACCCATTTTAGCCAAAAGCACAATGTTAAAAAGATAAGTAGAAAAAGCCACTGCCACTTCAGTTAAGGCCTCAGAAGACCCATTATAGAAGAATCGCCCTATTTTCTTAAAATCTATTTGGCATCGCGTAAAGTGCAAAATATTACTCTTCTTGAAGTAAGGGAAAAAGGCCACAAAAAAAGACACCATAAAGGCGAGTCCAGAAGCAAGTGCAGCACCAAATACACCCATACCCCATACAATGACAAATACATAGTCAAAGAAAATATTTAAAACAGACCCAATGACATTACAAAACATAGAGTAATTAGGTTTACCCATATTACGAATACCATTAGCAAGTAAGCCTCCACCTGTAAAGACAGGCACAAAAATACAAAGAATGACTAAGTATTCTTTGACCATAGGCATTAAATCATCTGTAGCACCTAAGGCTCTACAAATAGGTTCTAAAAAGATAATTGTAATGACTGAAACAGTAATAGATAAAGCCATTAAAGTATAGAAAGCTAAACTAAAGGTCTTGGAAGCTTCTTCAGTTTTGCCTTGCCCAATTTCAATAGCTACGATGGTATTAGCACCTGCAGATACCATGATACTAATGGCCATAGCAATACTAAAAAATGGCATAGCAATGTTAATAGCAGCTAGGGCACTAGGTCCCACAGCTTGTCCTACAAATATACCATCCATAACAATATAAATAGAGAAGAAAAGCATGGCAATAACACTAGGAATAGAATATTTCAAGAAGAGTTTCCCAATGCGCGCGGTTCCAAGTTCTAAAGTATGATCCATCTGATAACCCCCTTTGATAAAAAATGTCGTATCTAACTAGCATAAACCTTAAACCCACTCTAAGGTCAAGCATTTTTTGCTAATTTTTAATAGGAATAAATAACTCATAGTACTCAATAGGTGTTTCGTTGCAATGCTCAAAGGCAATACAGCGAGCAAGGATATCCCCATTAAGAGTAAGTTCGTATTTTGTAAGATAGTTATTTATAAGTTGGAAGTCCTCTTCGGAAATGGTTTCACCAATAATCAAAATAGTACGTAAACACAGAGTTGGTTTAAAGTAGCCATAAGTTTTTGGGTGAAGCGAGACCATTTGTTCGTCAGTAAGGCCACTAATCACTAATAAATCAAATTGATTTTTGGCAAAGAAAGTATCTTGAGATAGAAGTGCTGAGAAAACAGGTGCGCTCACATAAGGGGTTTCCTCCATCTCAGTCATAATATCGGTGTAATTAGGATCAAATTCTGAAGAAAGTGTTTTGTACACAAAGGGAGGACTCATAATACAATCTATTTTTCTAAAGTGATTTTGAACTTTTAAGATATCATCTTTAAAAAAGCACAGATTTTTCTTTAAACGTTGCAACTTAGTAAGTTTTGCATTAATGACTTGTTCTTGGCGATCAAGAAGGAGATGAAAACCTTCTAATGAATTATTACAAATAAGCCCTTTGATTTCTTCTAAAGAGAGTTCTAAGTCACGTAAAATAAGGACATAAGAGAGTGCCAAAAGGTCTTCTCTTGTATAGTAACGATAGTTGTTTTGTGTAGATTTTTTAGGACTAACAATACCTAATTTGTCATAATAGCGTAAAGTATCTTTGCTAATAGGGAGGAGTTTGGCAACGTCTCCAATTAAATAATGCTTCATAGTACACCTCGATTAATAAAAGGATTTCTCATAAGTCAATGAATTAATTTATAGCATACAAAATCTAAAATAGAATTGCAAGTTAAGAGTAAATGATAATTAAAATCAAAAAGTTATTGACAATAATTATCATCTGAGTGTATACTTTTTAAGTGAAAAGAGTTATCAATAACGAAAGAGATGGAACTAGATTATGAAACGCTTTCTATTAATTATACTTATGATTTTATTATCACTGACATCACTTTTAATTGGTGCAAGTGGTTTGACAACAGATGTATTGATCATTAGTCGTGTACCTCGTCTTGTGAGCTTGATTATGGCAGGAGTAGGTATGAGTATTAGTGGTCTTATCATGCAACAGCTCAGTCAAAATAAATTTGTATCACCTACAACAGGTGCAACCATAGATGCCGCACAACTTGGAATTGTTATTGCAATGGTTATGATACCAGGTGCTACAATGGTCTTTAAAACGAGTATGGCCTTTATATTTGCTTTAACCGGAACCGTTGCTTTTATGGTTATTATTCGTAAAATTACTTTTAAAAATGTAGTCTTTGTACCACTTGTAGGGATTATGTTTGGGAATATTATAGGTTCTGTAACTACTTTTATTGCTTATAAATATGACATTATGCAAAATGTGAGTGCTTGGATGCAAGGCGATTTCTCCATGATTTTAAAGGGGAATTATGAAATGTTATATATATGTATCCCTCTTGTTATAGTGGCTTTTATCTATGCAAATCACTTTAATATTGCAGGAATGGGCGAAGATTTTGCGACAAACCTTGGGATGAACTATAATCGCATCCTCTATATGGGACTGGGTGTCGTTGCACTTGTAACGGCTAGTGTAGTGATCACAGTAGGAAGTATACCTTTTGTAGGGCTTATTGTACCTAATATTGTCTCACTTTATAAAGGAGATCGTATTAAAGGGACGCTTATAGATACGGGATTAATAGGAGCAGTTTTCTTATTAGTATGTGATATAGTAGGAAGAATTGTCATTTTCCCTTATGAAATATCTATAGGACTTACAGTAGGTGTAGTAGGAAGTATTATCTTTTTAGTTTTAATTTTAAGGAGGAAAAACTATGCAAGCTAAACGTAAACTCAGTGTATTAGGCATATTTCTTGCAATAGGTATCGTATTATTCCTCTTTGTAGGTGTAGAATGGACATATTTTGACTATGCGATGAAAAATCGTATACCTAAAATATTGGCCATGCTCCTAAGTGCTTTTTGTATAGGGAGTGCAACTGTTGTCTTTCAAACTATTACGAATAACCACATTTTAACACCCAGTGTGCTTGGGTTAGATGCCCTTTATGTACTTGTACAAACTTTTATAGTTTTTATATTAGGTGCAACAAGTCCACTGATTGTGAATAAACAATATAACTTTATCATTGCACTAGGTGTCATGATAATAGCCTCTGTAGGATTGTACAAAGTACTTTTTGAAAGAGGTAAAGGGGATGTTATGTTCTTGCTTTTAGTAGGAATGATTTTTGGAACACTTTTTGGCAGTCTTTCCTCTTTTATGCAAAGGGTGATTGACCCTAATGAATATCTGGCTTTGCAAAACAACCTTTTTGCTAGCTTTAACAATATTCATACACCAATTCTAGCCATGGCAACGATCCTGATGCTTCTTTTGATTCCATTCGTATGGGATGACTTAAAGTTACTAGATGTTATGACCTTAGGTAGAGAGCAAGCCATCAACTTAGGCGTGGATTATGACCGTGTTGTGAAAAAGCTTATTGTAGTGGTTACAATTCTCATCTCTATTTCTACAGCACTTATTGGACCGATCACCTTTTTAGGATTACTTGTGGTGAATGTAGCCAGACAGCTTTTTAAAACCTATAAACATACCTATTTAATCATAGCATCTGTGTTACTAGGTGGGATTACCTTGTTGTATGGACAGCTCATTGTGGAGCAAGTACTAGGATTTACAACAACTTTAAGTGTAGTTGTCAATTTAATCGGTGGACTTTACTTTATCTACCTTTTATTAAAGGAGAGTAAACAAATATGAAAATCAAAAACTTAATTAAAAGATATGGCAAGCAAACAGTAATAGAAGATGTGTCTATCTCTATTCCAAAAGGACAAGTAACTTCTTTTATAGGGCCTAATGGGGCGGGAAAAAGTACAGTACTTGGTATGGTGACAAGATTAGTAGAAAGAGACAGTGGTGAGGTTATCCTAGATGGTGTAGTGCTTGAAAGTTATAAAAGTAATGAGTTAGCTAAGAAGCTTGCCATACTTAAGCAATCGAATCATCACTATTTGAAATTAACTATTCGTGAATTAGTAAGCTTTGGACGATTTCCACACTCAGCAGGAAGACTTACAGCGGAAGACCAAAAACATATTGATGAGGCTATTCGCTATATGGAGCTTACAGATCTAGAAGATAAATATTTAGATGAACTAAGTGGTGGACAAAGACAACGTGCTTACATAGCTATGGTCATTGCACAAGATACAGAATATGTGCTATTAGATGAACCACTCAACAACTTAGATATGCACCATTCTGTGAAGATGATGCAGGTGATTCGTAGGTTAGCACATGAGCTAGGTAAGACTGTTATCATCGTCATGCATGATATAAATTTTGCTTCTTGTTACTCTGATTACATTGTAGCCTTTAAAAAGGGGCACGTAGCGGCAGCAGGCAAAACAGAAGAGATTATACAAAAGCATGTATTAGAAGAAATCTATGAGATGGAATTTGATATCCATCAGTTAAAAGGACAAAATATTTGCGTGTATTATTAACAAAATAGGAGGTTTAGTAAGTCATTAGAAATATTAGATTTAGACTAAACCAATATAAAAAAGAAAGAGGATGAAAAAAATGAATAAAAAAGTAGGAATGATAGTTGGAGGGATTGTCCTCCTTTTAATAGTAGGGTTTATGGCAGTAAAAGGGAAAGGGGAAACAGCAACGGATAGGGCACAAGAAGTGACGACTTTAAGTGTCAAACATGAATTAGGTGAGACAGTTGTGCCTAAAGAACCTAAGAAGGTTGTTGTATTTGAACTAGGTGTTTTAGATGCATTACAAGAACTAGAACTTCAAGAGGTAGTAGTAGCAGTCCCAAAAGATAGTTTGACTTCTTATCTTGAAGGGTTTAACCAAGAAAGTATCGTAAATGTAGGGTCTGTAAAAGAACCTGACTTAGAAAAAATTTATGGTGTACAACCAGACCTTATTGTTATAGGTGGAAGACAAGCGGGCTTATATGATAAATTAAGTGAAATTGCGCCAACTATTTCCCTGGCAATAGATAATACACAGTACATTAACTCCTTTAAATACAATATGACACTTTTAGGTGAAATCTTTGGGGTCAACGAAGCAGTTCAAGTTAGACTTGAAGGTGTGGAAGAAGCAATCAATCAAGTTAAAGATGCAGTTAAGTCTGTAGAGGCACAGGCTCTTATTACTCTTGTCAACGATGGCTCAGTTAACGCTTATGGCAATAACTCACGTTTTTCACTTCTTAACGATTTAGGGTTTACTAATGTAGATACAACATTAGAAGAAGCGACACATGGACAAACTGTTTCTTTCGAATATATTTTAGAGCAAAATCCAGAGTTCCTATTTGTATTAGATAGAGGTGCGATTATGGGAGATGCAACACCTGCTAAAGAAATTATTGAAAATGAGTTAGTGAAAAAAACAAAGGCTTACCAAAATGGTAGAATTGTTTACCTCAACCCAGAACCATGGTATTTATCAGGTGGTGGATTCACCTCTACAGAGCTCATGCTAGAAGATGTTGCACAAGCTATTGGACTCAAATAATAAAATGTAAATTTAAAACCTAAGATATTGCGCAATCAAGAAAGTATGCTATAATAACCTGTAGACAACTTTATACACCTTTGAAGGGGAGTAGCTACACTTTTTAGTGATAATTAGTCGTCATGACAGTGTCAATAGGGCACTCGGTTAATTAACAAGATACATCTTGAAGCAAGACCTTCAGAATAAGAGTGAGCTTTGTGCTACCTTTTTATTCTGAAGGTTTTTTTATGTGGACCTTTACTTCAAAGATAAACAGGAGGGATTAAACATATGGATTATATTTTCTTATTATTAGGTTTTGTACTTTTAATTAAAGGGGCAGATTTCTTTGTAGAAGGTGCTTCTTCTATTGCAAAAACATTAAAAGTACCAGCACTCATTATCGGTTTAACAATTGTAGCATTTGGAACAAGTGCACCTGAGCTTGCAGTAAGTATTACATCAGCAATGAAAGGACAAAATGGTATTGCTGTAGGAAATGTAGTAGGTTCTAACATTTTCAATATTTTAATGGTTATTGGGGTATCTGCCATCCTTTGCCCACTTGCGGTTAAAAAATCTATTTTAATCAAAGAGTTTCCATTTACTATTCTTGCAGGGATAGCCTTATTTATTATGGCTATAGATACTGTACTTGGTAGTGGACAAGTGAATATGTTATCTCGTACAGATGGACTTATGCTGCTCATCTTCTTTGGTATTTTTATGTACTATTTAATTGAAGTAGCACTACAAGCAAGAGCCAGTGGTGAAGACGAGGAAATTGAAGGCATGCCACTTTGGAAAAGTATTGTCTTTTCTATAGGTGGGATTGCAGGGATTGTATGGGGTGGAGATGTGGTAGTTGATAGTGCCACAAACATTGCACTTGCATGGGGTATGAGCGAAACACTTGTAGGCCTTACAATCATTGCAGTAGGAACTTCTCTTCCAGAGCTTGTAACTTCTATTGTTGCAGCTAGAAAAGGTGAAAGCGATATTGCATTAGGAAATGTTATTGGATCATGTATTTTCAATGTATTCCTTATTTTAGGAGTATCTGCTATCATTAACCCAATTGAACTGAGCGGTGCAATCTTTACAGATATGTTTATCATGGTAGTGATTACATTTGTAACGTACATCTTCTCATTGAGTAAACGCATTAGTCGTGTTGAGGGTGGCATATTAGTAGCCAGTTATGTAGCGTATATGGCATATATTATTATGAGATAGTAGCCAGATTTGATTAACCACATCATAGATGAGATGATTGCTATTTGTAAAGAGAGTATGGATAGATACTTTGGATTGATTTAAAAGTAAGCATTATAAGAGAGACTGAAGAAAAATAAAAATGAGCTAATACGTGAATAATGAACAGACGATAAGTTTTGATTTTTAATCGCCCCCTTTCATTGACCTTAGTATAGAATAAGCCTATACTGAAGAAAAATGAACAGGGGATTTTTATGCAGATACTTAAAGAGGAAATGCGAGAGGGGATTATTCAAGTTGCTGAACAAGCGTTTCTGAAAAGAGGATTTAAAGTATGAGAGGTAGAAGAAGAGGGGATAAGGTGATGATTCAAGTAGGGGAGCTATATTTTACTTATAAGAAAAGCCAAGTAGAAACATTAAAGGGTTATATCAAAATTCAATGGATAGCAAAGTACTTTTAGAAGAAGTAGGTCTTTGGGGGGATCGGCACACTTAGAGAACTGAAGACGAAGTACGTTAGGACAAAAGAAAACTACAAATAATTGTTTTGTTTTCAGAAAAGTATATTGACTTGTCCATCATACATTTATATAATAAAAGTATGGAAGTAATTGTTTAACAATTCTCCAATGTTTATAAGTTAAAGGTTAATAAATTCTAGGAAAATTTATCCTTTACTTATAGCATTTCAAATGCATAAGCTATATTTTCACCAGCATACAAGCAAAACCTGAAAGTAAGGACTTAGACATCCATAAGTGTCGGGTGCCTGATTTGGCTCTTGCAGATAAGATTGTTTTAAGGATCTTACGCATAGGACGCTGATGATGGACTGCTGCACCTGGTAAGTTATTAAGCCTATACTTTAAGATAAGTTTGATGTTGATAGAAAGAATGCTTAATAGGGGCTAATGGTCACCTACATAAGAAGCTAATTTAAGTTTGTCTATGTTTTACAAGGGGGGACAACTTAAGTTAGCTTTTTGTGCGTCTTATTTTAGATTTTCATATAATACAGAAGAAAGCATTAGCTAAAAATCTGTTGTGAAATTGCTTATTAAATGAGATAAATTAGAATGAAAAACACATCCATTTCCTTTGTAAGAAGAAATGGATGTGTTTTTTTACCCTTAAAGCAGCATACATTCTAGTTTTTATCTTTGTCTTCTTCGAAGTCTACATCTACAATAGGATGCCCGTCTTGTGTAGTTTTAGATTTGGTAGGGCGGTTACGCTCCTTACCAAAAATAAAATGAATGCCTAATTTTTCTCTCCAACTTTTTGGAAGAAGTAGTGACAATACGGCAATGATGACGGCAATACCTGCAACAACTACTGCAAGCGTTACGGCTAAACCAACCACAACACCTACAACAGAGAATATCCCTGCTAAAAGTACGCCTACAAGTGCCAAAATGGGAACGGCAATGAGGATAGCAAGTAGAATACCGAAGATGCCGTGAACTTCTTTTCCACCTATTTGTACCTGAAAGTTAGAACATTTCATAAAGTACCTCCTAGCTTTATCTGAATGAAATATATTTTAGTATAGCATATCATAAGGAGAAAATAACTATGCTTATAAAAACTTAATCATTTATTTGAAAAACATTCTGTTGAATTTAGAATTTTTACATAATAAAATAGAGAGGATGAAATCATATTTAAAAGGAAGGTGAAGTTATGCAAATAGAAATGAGTACTTATTTAAAACAGGCAAAGCCTTATCTCAAATCTCTTTTAAATCAATTACTAGAGGTATATACGTATGTCTCTATTTTAGGAACAGATGCAAGTGGAAAGAGTTACCGTATATCACGTGCAGGGACAAACATAGGCAATGGTATGTTTGATGAGCGAGGGTTTGTCGTAAAAGTTTATAATGGCAAGACCTATAGCGAGTATGCCTTCAATGAAATTGATGCTACCAAAGTCGATGAGATTGTAGCACAAATTACTCAATTGGTTAAGTTGCCAGAATGTGTAGCAGACACAGTAGGATATAGTGCCTATGCTCAGTTAAAAGAAGAAAGTTGTACGTTTTCAAAGTCAAAAGAAGTAAGACAACATCCTAAAGCATTGGGAGATGAAAAGATTGTACAAATCCTCACTGCACTACATGAAAAGGGAAAAAGTCAAGATACACGTATTGTAGATTTTAGAGGAGATTTTGAGTACTTAGAAACGAGTAAATGCTTCTTGTCTAAGCACAAAGATTTAGAACAAAGCTTTATGTGGTCAACAGGGGCCTTAATGTGTGTAGTAGCTGAAGGTGATAAAAACAATTATCACTACAAAGGGTTCTCTGGTGCCTGTGGAAGTGAATTGATTGAAGAGATGGGTGAGTTTGTAGAAGAAGTAGCACAAGTGGCTTGTGAGCTTTTGCAAAGTGAAAAGATGATACCGGGCACTTACGATGTCATTTGTGCACCAGATGTAGCGGGACTTATTGCTCATGAGGCCTTTGGACATGGTGTAGAGATGGATATGTTTGTGAAAGACCGTGCCCTTGCCAAAGACTATATTGGAGAATATGTGGCATCTCCACTTGTCACTATGCATGATGGGGCAGTAGGAGAAGAAGATGCAGGCTCCTATTTCTTCGATGATGAGGGGACATTGGCACAAGATGTGGTGATTATTGAAAAGGGTATTTTAAAACAAGGTATCAGTGACCAACTTACAGCCATGAAGCTAGGAACTAGGCCTACAGGAAATGGACGCCGTGAAAGCTTTGAAAGAAAGGCCTATTCCCGTATGACCAATACGTACTTTAAGCCTGGAACATCCACTTTAGGAGATATGATTGCTTCTATTGAAGAAGGGTACTTAATTGATGCGAGTGCAAGTGGTATGGAAGATCCTAAAAACTGGGGGATTCAATGCATGGTAAGCATTGCAAGAGAGATAAGAAATGGGAGGCTAACGGGTAAAATCTATTCTCCTGTTGTACTGACAGGTTATGTACCTGACTTATTAAAGTCTATTTCCATGGTTTCTTCTGATCTGGTACTAACAGGTACAGGTGCTTGCGGTAAGGGGTACAAAGAATGGGTGAAAGTTTCAACAGGTGGCCCTTATATTAAAGCTCGTGTAAGATTAGGTTAAGGGGAGGATGAGAAGATGAAACAACAAATTTTACAAGCACTTAAAGCCAGTCAAATTAGGACCTATTTAATCAATAAGGTAGAGGTCGAGTCCGTAGAACTTTTCTTCATTAAACAAGAACTAGATATGAGTCGTAAGAAAAAAGTAGCTCATTATGTGGTTACAGTTTACCAAGATTTTGAAGCAGAAGGTAGCAAAATGCGAGGGTCTGCAACTGCAAATATTTACCCAACTATGACCTATGAAGAAGTAGAGACTACCTTAAAAGATGCCTACTACGCGGCTTCTTTTGTGAAAAATCCTTACTATCCATTACCAGTAGGCACAAAAGAAGAAAAGGTCTCTATGTCTACATCTATTGAGGGGGATACTTTAGAAGCGCGTGCTGCCCAATTAACTAAGGCACTTTTTAAGTACGATCAAGAGGCAGAGGTATTTGTCAACTCTAGTGAACTTTTTGTAGAAAAGAGGAATGTATCCATTATAAACTCAGAGGGTATAGAGGTAGCTTATGAAAAATATTGTACAAAAGGTGAGTTTGTCATCCAGTGTACAGTACCTCAAGATGTAGAAACTTATCATGATTTTTACTACGAAAATTTAGAGTGTGAAGCACTTAGTCAAAAAGTAAAAAAAGCATTAGAAACAACAACGTTAAGGGCACAGGCAAAACAAAGCCCCAAAACAGGTAAGTACAAAGTCATTTTATCAGGGGAGCATATTGCGACTCTTTTAAGTTACTATACAACTAATGCAGCGGCTTCTATGATTTATCCAAATTACTCAAACTATAAGATAGGGGACTGTGTACAAGGTCAAAATATCCAAGAAGATGTATTGAATATTACCCTTAAAGCTACAGAGCCTTGGAGTGGGGAGGGGATTAAGATGATAGACCGTCCACTCCTACAAAAGGGTGTGCTTAAAACGATTCATGGTGCAAGTAAATTTAGTCATTACTTAGGAATAGAACCTACAGGTGGCTATAACACCATAGAAGTGGAGACAGGTAGCCATACTTTAGAAGCAATGAAACAAGGAGCGTACTTAGAAGTTATTAGTTTTTCAGACTTCCAAGTAGACCCTTTCACAGGAGACTTTGGTGGGGAGATGCGGCTTGCACTTTATCATGATGGAACACAAATAATCCCTCTTACAGGGGGGTCTATTTCAGGTGTGATGCAGGAGCTACAAGGGCATTTGATACTTTCTGTAGAGCGCCAAGTAAGAAGAGGTTACACGGGGCCATTAGCTGTTTGTCTAGAGGGTATTATGGTGGCAGGAGAATAGCAAAACAGCCCAACCTTCTAAGAAGATTGGGCTGTTTTTTATGAAAGAGATAAAATACTATTTAAGTCAGGGTCTTTCTTCGCATACTCCAAGAACCCTACATTTAATTTAATGGCTTCTTGTAAGTCAGATTGACTTTCCTCAGTGTGTCCAAGTAAAGCATGGAAACAAGCACGGTTATAGAAGAGGAATCCTTCTTCTTCTATATGGTTAATACCCTCATTTAATACTTTCAGGCCCATTTCTATTTGTCCTTGCTCTTTGTAAAGTACAGCAAGGTTGAGATAGGTGTAAGAATAGGAAGTATCTTGAGTAAGGGCATGTTTGTAGTAATGAATAGCATCGTTAAATCGATTGAGCTTAGACATAATGACACCCATATTAAAAAGTGCAACCCCATGATTAGGCTCAAGGGCTAGGGCACGCTTAAACATTTGATGGGCAAAGTCTATCATGCCTTGTGTTTCATAAATCGAGCCAAGGTTAGTAAGTGCCCAAAAGTCCTCTGGCATCATTTCAAGAAGTGTCTTATAGGTCTCAACCGCTTTATGGGTTTCACCTAAAATATCATAAGCATTGGCTAAAAAGAAGTAAGCTCTATCATAAAAAGGATCTACTTCAATAGCTTTTTGATAATGGGCAATGGCCATTTCATAATTCTCATCATCATCATAGAGAGAAGCGATGCCGTAGTAAGCCATCGCTTCATCTGGGTCTTCATCTATAATAGCTTCATAGGTGGAGAAGGCTTGTGCTTTATTATTTAAAGCCTGATAGCAAAGCGCAATATTCAGGCGGGTATACGTATCATGATCTTCGGCATAAGCCTGTAAAAAGTAATTCAGTGCTTTTAAATATTTACCATCTTCGTAGGCTAATTCGCCTAACTGTGTCATATCCATAATTCTTCCTCTGCTTCATTTAAATGTATAGCTTTTATTATAGCATATAAAGCAAGGAAGGAAAGAGAAGTTGTCAGAATTATAAAAGAGTGATGCTATAAGCCACTGTTTGAGGTGGAATAGATTTAGTTTGAGCTGCTGAATGAACGACTTTTACATTAATACCTGTATTTAAATCAGATAACTTATAATTTTTTTTGTCTTTACTACTTTGAATAGTTGTTTCAGGGGTGATTTTAAGATCAATTTGGTTAGCCATATCTTTAGATTTGCCTGCTGGTACAACAGTTACTATATGATCAGCAAAATTAATAGCAATGATTTGTGCTTTGTCGATAGTTACAGTATCGGTAGGCTCAGTAGGTTTAGTTGGTGGTTTTGTGGCTTCTGGAAGTGAAAGAGTTGTTTCACTTTGGGTTACATTGACATTATAGCCAAGTTCTTTAGTTAAGTTATAGACAGGCACATAGACCATGTTGTTGTAGATGATAGCAGGAACATTTTTTAAGATTTGTTTACCGTTATAGGTGTATTTGTAGTCTGTGTTTAAAGAGGCTTTAATAGGGCTTAATTTATTAGCGGCCCAAACTGTACCAAAAAGTGTAGAGATAGCGAGCACAAGGACACTCCATAAAGCGAGTTTGCGTTTCATAATAGACCTCCAAGAAGTAATATTTATCAACTATTATTTGCAATAAAAAAATGAAATATACGTCAAACTTTAAAAAGATGATAAATAGGTCATACACAAAGGGCTAGAGCAATAAAAGAGCCACTAAAAATAAATTAGCGTAAACAAAAAGGAGCCAGATTAGTTAGGCAACATACCACGTCTCTTGCATTTTATACATTTCGGCGTAAATGCCGTTTTGCGTAAGAAGGTCAGAGTGGGACCCTTCTTCTTGGATAACACCATCGTGGAATACTAAGATACGGTCGGCACGTTTGGCAAAGCCTAGACGATGGGAGATGAAAAGAACAACGCGGTCACCTGCTAGTGCGTAGATTAGGTTGTAAATTTCTATTTCAGACAAAGGATCTAGATAGGCTGTTGGTTCATCTAGTATCCAGATTTTTGCGTGAGGGTTAGCAAGAAGTCTGGCAATGGCTATACGTTGCCACTGACCTTTGGAGAGGTCTACACCTTCTTCTAGTTGACCGAGCATAGTATCTAGACCTTGAGGAAGATCCAAGACCATTTCTTTAAGGCCTACTTGGTCTAGATAGTGCCAAATTTCTTCATCACTAAAAGTATGGGGGATATAGCCTAGAGCAATATTGTCGCGAATGCTCATCTGGTACTGAGCAAAGTCTTGAAGAATACAAGAGGACAGATGTTGCAAGGAAGTACTCACAGCATCATCTTCTATGGTGAGTTGCCCCTGAAAAGCTTGGGTAAGTGCAAGGAGAAGATTAGTGAAAGTGGTTTTACCACTTCCGTTATGTCCGACAATGGCAAGCTTTTCACCTGGTCGAATTTGTAGATTAAGTCCCTTCAAGCTTTGTGTTTGTGCTTGTGGGTAGGCGTAAGTAATGTTTTTAAAGTTAAGTTGCTTAAGTGAGGAAGTAGGGAACTCAAGATACCTATTAATTGAAAAAGGAGAAGACTCAAGGTGAAGCCACTTACCCCCACGACTACAGTGCTAAAAGAAGTAGTGCCCTCAAAAAGATGGTAGGCACTATTGGTGGTGTATTCCGTAGACTTCATGGCAAGAAAGATAGCGGCAACAGATGCAATTTCAGTAAATGCTCTGGCAAGATAAGTAACTTTGTTGCTTTTAAAAGCAAAGCAATTTGCCTCAATGAGGGCGTGAAGTGCGGGTATTTTAGGCATAGCAAGTTTCCTCCTATTTATAAAGTTCTTGTTGAGCCATAAAGAGTGTATAGTAATTACCTTTAAGTTGTAGAAGGGTATCATGGGTGCCATCTTCTACAATATGGCCGTTCTCCATAATGCAAATCCTATCAGCCATTCTAGCAAAACCAATGCGATGGGAGATAAGTAGTGCAGTTTTACCTTGCACAATATTTTTGAATTGACCAAGTAGTCTCATTTCTTCTAGTGGGTCAATAGACGCTGTAGGTTCATCTAGAATTAAAAGGTCTGGCTCACCCATATATGCTCTAGATAAAATAATGCGTTGCCACTGACCGCCACTTAGGTCCTGTCCTTCCTTGCTATATTCTTTTCCAAGAAGTGTATGTAAACCATTTGGAAGATGGTCTATAATGCTTTCTAGGTTACCTTTTTGAATAACCTTTTGGATGGCTACGTCATCGTCTAAAGCTTCTATCATACCGACACCTACATTTTCTTTTAAGGAAAGGCTATAACGGGCAAAATCTTGGAAACCTATACCAAAGTAACGGTAAAGGGCTTCTTGGGGTAAAGTTTTAATATCTGTTCCATTAAGTAAGATTTGTCCTTCATAATCTTCAAGCAATCCGCTCATCAGCTTAGAGAGAGAGCTTTTACCACTACCATTATAACCAAGGAGACTAATAACCTCACCTTGCCTTAGCGTAAAGTTTAAGTCCTTCACAGCGTAGTCACTCGCCCCGGGATAGCAGTAAGAAACGTGCTGAAAGGCTAAGGTGTGGAAAGGGCCTACAATGTCGGATTTCATTTGGGATGTGGTCTCATGCATAGCGTTTAACTGCTTTTTGGTAGGTGTACCTGTGAAGGCCTCATATTTTTGAACATAGAGGTCATTTTCAGCTAAGTCCTTGGTAAGAACAGTCAATATACTAGAGAGGGCACCCGTAAGGGAAAACATCATTCCATTTAAAAAGACAAAGTCGCCTACTTGTAGTTCACCTTTTTGAACTAAGTATAAGAAATATAAAGTGAGACTATAAGTAATTAAAACTTGGAGAAAGCTTGAGAGGTGACTTAGCCAAGTAGCTTTCACTTCAAAGGCATATTTGGCCTTCATATAGTGGGTGTAAGACGTCTCCCATTTGTTAAGAAACGTATCTTGTAATTTAAAGATGCGAAGCTCCTTAGCATGAGCTCTAGAAGAAAGAAGTTCTTGGTAGTACTTAGCGTGACGCTCATCTTTTACATAAGTCTCTTGCAGTGCAACACGCTTTTTGACTACGTACCTGTTGACACCAATCATCACAAAAGAGAGAAGGAGCATACCTACAACGATTAAAGGATTGAAGTAGGAAATAGCTACAACGGCGAGTAACAAACGGTAGATGGAGAGCGTTAGTTTGTTAAAAAGGGTGACGGTGATGTTAGAGGTGTTTTCAATATTATTTTTGACAAAAGTGTATTGATCATAAAAGGTATGGTCATAAAAAGCGTCTTGCTTGGTTTGATAACTTTTATGAAGAAAATACTTAGCAAAAATCTGTTTGGCCTTATGACTATAGGCCGTAATCATCATCTGTTCAAAGTTTCCTGTATTCCCAGCGATACAAATCATTAAAAAGAAGAAAAGGATAGGTAGGGCAATCTGATAAGAAACATGCCCCACTGTCTGTGATTCTAAGATAGTATCTGTTGCTAGCTTAAAAGAGAAGGTAATCCCTAATTGGCTAAGTGCAATAACGAATAGGAATATCATATTTAAAGTGAAAAATAAAGGGGAAGCACTAATAGTAATTTTAGAAAAATGTAGAATACGCTTGAACATATAAACCTCCTTATTAAATATGCAAAATAGTAGAGATGCCTTTTTGTTGTTCTTTGGTAGGTAACTTGAGTACACCTTGTGTAAGCATATGTTCAAAGACATAAGGCCAAAGGGTAGCTAGGCGGTCTTGGGTTTGATACCTAATCGTCTTATGCATATGAAGAGGTTGACCTACTTTTTGAAGTTGATAAACCTTTTCATCGTACTCTAGGCAAAGGTTTCTAAGTTCTTCAGAAGGTTTTGGCAAAAGGGCATTGAGCTTAGTTTTTTCCTCTTGGAATAAGTAGACAATATTGACTTTGTAGCCAGAATCAGTTTTTACCAAATATTCTTTTTCTAAGAGTCTACTATAAGTTGGAGCAGTGATTTCTGATTCTATCAATTGACCTTTAATAAAGTGATAGAGACTTAGATAATCCGTATAGAGATTATCGCGCCAATCCAATTTACGTTCACTCCAATAAGTACCCATTTGCCAGCCTTCTACACGAGGGTCTGTGGCATCACCTCTTATCATAGATGTAGTATTATATTTTGCCTGATCAAAGGAGAGGTGTAAGGGTGTATCTACATCTGCAACGGCAATATATTTGCCCCCATCTTTGCGATAAACTTGAACTTCATCCACATTTTTTTCATGTTGATAGAGGGTTGTATCATTAAGAATGCAATGTCCTTTAAGATTTGTTTTTTCTTGCAAATATTTTGTCCATACATTGTGGGCTATTTTGAAAATATAACTATTTAAATCCACAAAGTCATTTTTGTGGCGAAGGACATGATAAATCTCTATAGTAATACGACCTGCAAGTTCCTCAGCCTCGTCTAAATTCCCCATTTTATTCAAGGAAAAGCCGTAGATAGGTCTTATATAGTTTTCAATAATAGAATCCGCGCGTTGTTTATCCATTTTTCATCCTCCTGAAAGCTTTCACTTTATATAGTGTAACAAATAAGCAAAAGGTTTGAAAAAAGTTTTATTATTAAATGAAAATATTGTGTGATATAATTTATAAAATAATTGTTTATTTAAAAAGATGAAAGTTTAGAAAGGTGGAAAGTAAAATGGCAGTAGATTGGAGTTTAAAAGAGCTTTATGAGTCTTTTGACTGTGAAAGCTTTAAAAATGATTTAGACAAGTATGATGCACATATTCAAACGATCAAAGCATGGACAAAAACAGTCCTTATCAATCATGAGGAAGAAAAAGAAAAGTTAGAAACCATCATCAAGGATTTCTTAACTCTTGGAGAGTTTGAAGAAAAATTAATGGCATTTACCTCACTTATCTTAAGTGTAGAATCAAAAAATGAGCAAGGCATCAAATACCAAGCTATTTTAGAGAATAAATCAAGCGATTTAGCTGGGACAATGGCTAACATATATCAATGGATTAGTGAAATTAAAGAGTTAGATATAGTAGTAGCAAGCTCTGAACTACTTACTGCACATAGCTTCTTTATTCATGAAATCGTGGAAGAGGCAGCCCATCAGTTAGGGGAAAAAGAGGAAGAAATTATTGCACGTATGGCAACAACAGGTTCTTCAGCATGGGCAAATTACAAAAATCTACTTATCTCTATGCATAAGGTAGAGATTGAAGAAGATGGGGAAAAGAAAGAATATCCTCTTACTGTAGCACTAAACATGGCCTACAGTTCTGACAAAGAAGTAAGAAAACGTGCTTACCATGCAGAAATTGAATCTTACAAAAAGATTGAAGATGGAGTTGCAGCAGCACTTAATGGTATTAAGGGAGAAGCAATCACAGTGTGTGAGTTAAGAGGTTATCAGTCACCACTTGAAATGACCCTTGAGCAATCTCGTATGGACCAAGAGACATTAGATGCCATGCTTACAGCGATGAAAGAAAGTATGCCAAAGCTTAGAAGCTACTTAAGAAGAAAAGCAGAACTTTTAGGTTATAACAATGGATTACCTTTCTATGAATTGTATGCACCAGTGAGTGAAAAAGATATGGCATATACCTATGAACAAGGTCAAGCTTTTGTAGAAGAAAACTTTACAAACTTTAGTGAGAACTTAGGTAAATATGCAAGAAATGCCTTTGATAAAAGTTGGTTAGATGTATATCCAAAAGAAGGTAAACGTAGTGGTGCATTCTGTTCTAACTTACATAGCATTAAAGAATCTAGATTCCTACTTAACTTCGGTAACAGTTTTAGTGATGTCATCACAATGGCACATGAACTTGGACACGGCTTCCATGGGCATTGCTTAAATGATGAAACAGCACTTAATACGATGTATCCAATGCCACTTGCAGAAACTGCTTCAACTTTCTGTGAAACCATTGTGAAAAAGGCAGCCATCAAACAAGCAGACAAAGAAGAGGCCTTCTCTATTCTAGATACAGAGCTTTCAGATGCAACTCAAGTTATTGTAGACATCTATTCACGTTATTTATTTGAGTCTACTTTGTTCGAAAAACGTAAGGTGAGCCCACTGACAGTAGAAGAGATTAAAAATGCCATGTTAGATGCTCAAAGAGAAGCGTATGGAGACGGCTTAGATCCAGAGTTCTTACATCCATACATGTGGACATGGAAACCACACTACTACTTCACTACAAGACACTTCTACAACTTCCCATATGCCTTCGGATTACTCTTTGCAAAAGGCCTCTATGCACAGTATTTAGCAAATCCTGAGACTTTCCCAAGTGACTATGAGAAGCTTCTTGCCCTTACAGGCAAAATGAAAATTGCAGATGTGACAAAAGCGGCACAGATTGATGTACATGATGTAGACTTCTGGAGAGCTTCAATTCAAACGATTGAAGAAGATGTTGAAGCTTTCATCCAATTAAGTTACGAAATTTAGAAGAAAAAAGAGAGTCTGTTTTACCCTATAGGGGAAGGCAGGCTCTTTGTCTTATTTATCTTGAAAATTCTTAAAGATAGATTAGCTTGAGTTATCAAAAACAGCATTAAAATTAAAAGACTAGCCTACTCTCATTTCTGTAGGAATGGTTTGGGAGAGCAGTAGCTACCAGAACGATTGAACCGTAGGATAAGGACATAGATGCGTACCACTAAATGATTGGAATTTTTAGATAGGTGGGCAAAAGGTCGGCTAAAATAAAAAATTTAAATTAGAAAAAGGCGTTGACAAGTTCAAATAATATTTGTATAGTTTGAGTGTATTAGTTGATATAGTACACATGACACACACATGGTGCACTTAATAATAAAAGATTGAGAGTGGAAGGAGGTGCATGATGTTTATAGTTGATGTAAGAAGCACAAAACCAATCTATGAACAAATTGTTGATCAAGTGAAAGAACAAGCTTTAAAAGGCATTTTAAAAGGTGGTGACCAGTTGCCATCGGTAAGACAACTTGCCAGTATGCTGACCATCAATGCCAATACAGTGAGCAAGGCATACCAAGAGTTAGAGAGACAAAAAATTATTGAAACAATTAGGGGGAGAGGTACTTTTGTATGTACCCTGCAGGTGAAAAAGGTGGATGAGGAAAAGATGGAAGCACTTTATCAAACGCTTAAGAATATTTGTATTGAATTGCATTATATGGGACTTCAGGAAGAAGAGATTATTCAACAAGTGGATAAAGTCTTTAAAGAGTTGAAAGGAGGAGATCAATAATGATTAAGATAAATCATGTGAGTAAAAGTTTTGGGAGCTTTAAAGCAGTAGAGGATGTATCTATTCATATACGACCTGGTACCATACATGGTCTTATAGGAGAAAATGGTGCAGGGAAAACCACATTAATTCAGTGTTTAGTAGGAATCTACAAACAAGATGTAGGTGAAGTTTCAATAGGAAATCAGTCTGTGTGGGAAAATGACCAAGTGAAAGAGCAAATCGGCTATGTTGCTGACCGTAATCAATTTTTCAAGAATTATAAAGTCAATGAGTTGGTGGATTTCTTTGAATGTATGTATCCAGCGTTTAGTAGAGAGGACTTTGTACGATACAACAAACTTTTTAAAATCAAAGAAACAAGCAAAGTAACCCAGCTTTCCAAAGGGATGCAAATGCGTGTTTCCTTTATGCTTCATCTTTCTTCTAATCCGAAAGTAATGGTACTGGATGAACCTACATCAGGACTAGATGCTATTGCCAAAAAGCAACTTTTAGACTTGCTTATTGAAGCGGTAGATGAGAAGCAAATGACAGTACTCATTTCTTCTCATCATTTGACAGAGCTTGAGAAGATTTGTGATGAGGTTACTTTTATACATGAGGGACATGTATCTTATCAGTCTACAATTGAAGACTTAAAGTCAAGTATTAAGAAGCTTCAAGTTGTTTTTGAAGGTGATGCACCTGCAGTATTTGAACAATGGAAGGAATTTGTCAATGTGGAACGTATAGGAAGTGTATACTATGCGATTACAGACCAGTACACCTTGGCACTAGAACAAAAGTTAAGAGATGCAGGTGCACGTATTGTAGAACCTATTGGTATGAATTTAGAGGAAATCTTTATTTATACAGAAGGGGGAAGGAGGGGAATGAACGATGAATAGATATAAAGCATTAATTAGGTATGAATTTAAAACCTTAAGATGGATGGTGTTGTACTTTGCTATAGTTTGTCTTGGCATATTTGGGCTATTTGCTGAGCAAATGAAAAGTAGAAGAAGCAGTTTCATCACGCATACAGAGATTTGGCAAATTCAAAATCTGTTCACACAAGAGATGAATGGTGTGTATGGAATATTTCTTATAGGAAGCGTAGTAGGACTTGTGCTTCTTGTGTACTTACAATTTAGAGATGCTAAAAATATAGAGGTTGGACGATTTTTAAAGGCACTTCCTCTTCAAGGGAGTCAGCTTTATGTAATTAGGATGGGATGTGGTATCGTTACATATACAGTACCGTTCTTAGTGTATAGTATAGGCATGTTGTATCTTAGAAGTTACCATGGTGATTGGCTTCAAGATTACTACAGTATAAGTATGCTGCAGACACCTATAGAGGCAGCTGAATCCTTTGGAAGTATTATCTTGTTGCTTGGAATACTTTATCTTGTAATTACAGCAGCTTATGTAGCACTATTGATGATGCAGTATCTTATTAGCAATCGTATCTTTGCTATTATTGTAACAGCAATTATGTTTTTTGTGCCTTTTTATATTGCAGCTATAGTTGGTGAATTTATACGGGTTGAGCAGTTTCTTACCATACCATTAGCATATGGCTATATGGATACTTCACTGTTTGAAAGTGGGTTAAGAGGAGAAATGGCACAAGTTTGTTCCATAAACCTAATGGGTGCGAAAGTACTTATTTTACTCATCATCATTGTTGTATCAGTTGCTGTTGGATGGATAAGGAGTAAGCAATTTAAAGTAGAAGACCAAAGCAAGCTTATTCCAGAGAAGTTTTCACGTATTATTTTTGTAGGAGTAGGTACAGTATGTGTAGCATTACTTCCTTGTTATTACACCCTTGTTATGATAGGAAGTTTTGCACTTGATAGAGGGATGGCATCAGGTAGTGTTTGGATAAGTATGTTTGTGGCGGGATTGATTGGCTACATCGTTATGTATAAAATAGCTAGAATTGGTTGTAAGGAGAAATAGGAGGTGAGAAAATGAAAAAATTTATATGGATAGTAAGTAGTTGCATGCTTTTAGTAGGATGCAGTAAGTATACAGTGGTGACACAGGAAACGACTATAGTAGAGGAGGTTGTGTTAGAAGAAGATAGAGAAAAATTAGAGGCTAGTGCAGAAGAGAATGCCTATTACAAGATAAATCACACATTACTTGAGCAAACATATGCTACCATTAAAGGGCTGAATGGGGCACCAGAGAGTCGTTATAAGGATGAGATAGATACAAGTGGATACCGTGTCTACTTGAACTGGGAACTTTTCGAAGAGCAGAATATAAGCCCAGAGACTAGTGAATGGGCGACGAAGTTAGATGAAGTTTTTCCAGGTATTAAAGCTTTTATGACACAAGTAGGATCAGAGACCGCCAATTGGAACCCTCAAAGTATAGTGATTAATAACGCCATGATTAAGATTAAACCAGCACATCTTTACGAAATAAAAGATTATGGGTACAGCTATAATGATGCTTCTTATATGACTATTGAAAATGAACCTGTCATACTTATAGATGACTATTTCAAAAAGTTAGCAGAAGCTATTCCAACAGATAAGTTTGTAGTAAATTGGCCTTATGTAGAAGGCACAACAAAGCTTCTTCGTTTTACAACACCTGCTTTTGAACATAGAGATTATATGGGACTATACTTAGAAGAAGGTAAAACTAAGGAAACTTATTTTGAACAGAATGCTCTAGGGTACCAGCTTTTTGTAGAAGATAATCAACTTCAAAAAATAAGAGTAGTATTCAATAAAATAAATGATGAAGTCATTGATAGGGATTACTTTGATCCACTTATGACATGGTGTCAAAATGAATGGAATATGGATGAAGCTAATCTTCAAGAAGTGGAAGGTTTAATCGACCAAGTAATGGAAGGGAAAAAAGGGAAGCACCAAGGAAGTTTTGATGACTACACGTATACTTACCATGCAAGAAACAATCCAGAATTTAGATATTATCATGGTGTAGAGAATGAGTACCAAGAAACAGAAATAGAATGGGTTATTGCTAGAAGGTAGAAGGCAAAGAATAATCAAACAATACAAGCCAACCTAAGATTGCCTTCCCTCTTGTAAAACATAGGCAATCTTAGGTTGGCTTGTGTGTTGTGGCAGATGGATTTCATTGACTAAAGAATAAAGCAGATTACTTATACATTATCTATAGAGCAAAAACTAAATGGCAGTGGGAACCAAGAGTAAATAAGAGCAGTAAGGTCTCTAAGTTCTTCCGGAATAAAACGCATAGGGTCACAAAGGAAGTGGGTAGCCTCTAAATGAGAAAGACTAATATGTGGTGCCTGGTCAGTTGGTGTAACTTGAATCTGCTCCCCTATTTCTATAAGAAGTGTAGCTACATCTTTAATTTCAAGGATTAAACGCCCTTTTTCTAAGGAAGTATAAGATGATTTAAGTGCTAAGAAAGTACGAATAAAGGTTTCATAGTTTAAAATATTGAGGTGCGTTGCTGTGCTTATGGAGTAGTTCTCAGCAAAATCCATGAGATAAGTGATGAGGTCTTGGTCATGTGGGCCTACTGATAAGCTTAAGCCACCTAGGTTTTGTTGGCTTAAGGTGAGTGAGAGTAGAGGCCCTAAAAGTGATGTTTCTTCTATATAAAAGTCTAATACATTTGTATCTGCAATAATGATATAGCCTTTTAACACACCGTCTTGATAGAAGGCAAAAGGTTGCGCTTGCCAAGTCTTACAAATGGTAATAAAATTTTCTAGCGGGCGTGAGCTAAAAAGTAGCTTACTATGGTGCCACTTAGAGATGTGTTGAAGTTCTAGGGAAGTTAAGTCATCAAAGGGACGAAGTGTGAAACTGTCTGTGTGGGTTATACTTTTATGGGCAAGATTAACTTGGTCTACCACAAATCGCATCATCACACCTGTTGGCGCAAAGCCAAAGTATTCATAACGTTGTCTTTGACCACTTAAAATGGCAAAGTCAGCTTGTTCAGCTTGCATAAAGTCTAAGGCATTGGTCATTAGGTGTTTCATAAATCCTTGTCTTCTGCTATAGGGATGTACAGATACTGTTCCAATGCCCATCCCCTTTAGATGGTGAGTACCTACATTTAAGTCAAGAGGAAAGCATCCGACCATTGCCTTAATACGGTTGCCCTCTTTTGCGATAAAGTGATAAGGTGCTAAGTGCTCTTGGTGATCATAGAGTTTTGGAAGGAGTGCTTTGAAATCTATCTTGAAGACATAGTTGCCAAAGTCTAATAAATCATCATACTCTGTGGGTGTTCCTGTTGTGTAAGTAATCATAAATCCTCCTCATAATATACGATAAGTTTGAATTAATTTTATAAGAAAAAGGAAAAGTGTACAACCTATTTAATAAAAAAATATGCAAAGAATAAAATAGTCAGAATAAAACACAAAATTACTTGTATTAATTGGAATAAAGTGGTAACATATAAGAAGAAAGAAATTGGAAACGTTACCAGTTACTAGAGTTTTGACTTTGAAATGGGAGTTTATAAAATAATCGTTTAAATTATAAGGGGGTAGTTTTGTATGAAAACGAAAAAGATTGCAGCTTCACTTATGAGTCTGACGTTGCTTGGTTCTTTAGTGGCATGTTCGCCCAAACAAAGTGGAACAGAAATTTATTTTTTAAACTTTAAACCTGAAATAGCAGAAGTCTATCAAAAGATAGCAGATGATTATTTTGAAGAAACAGGTGTTAAAGTTAAAATTCAAACAGCTGCTAGTGGGACTTATGAAACCACATTAAAATCAGAGATGGCTAAGTCAGAAGCACCAACTATTTTCCAAATTAATGGACCTGTAGGGTATCAATCTTGGGCTGATTACTGTGCTAACTTAAAAGATACGAAACTATATAGTTACTTATCTGACCAAAGTTTAGCTGTATCTAATGCAGATGGGGTATATGGAATCCCCTATGTAGTTGAAGGCTATGGCATTATTTATAATAATGATATTATGGAACAATATTTTGCCCTTCCAGATAAGGCAGTAGCAATTACATCAACAGAGGAAATCACAAATTTTGACTTATTAAAGGCTGTAGCAGAAGATATGACAGCACATAAAAGTGATTTAGGAATTGAAGGTGTCTTTGCATCTACTTCACTTGGTGCTGGGGAGCAATGGAGATGGCAAACTCATCTGGCAAACTTACCATTCTATTATGAGTTCATGGACAACAAAGACTATGATAATACTATTTTAGCAGGACTTGCTTCAAAGGAAATTAACTTTACATATGAGAAAAATTATCAAAATATCTTTGATCTTTACATTAATAACTCAGCAACACAGCCAGCTATGTTGGGAAGTAAATCTGTAGATGATGCCATGGCAGAATTTGCATTAGGGAAAGTGGCTATGGTTCAAAACGGAAACTGGGCATGGTCACAAATTAATGGAGTAGATGGGAATGTTGTTAAACCTGAATCTATTAAATACTTACCTATTTACACAGGAATGCCAGGAGAAGACAAACAAGGGTTATGTATTGGTACAGAAAATTACTTTGCCATCAACTCAAAAGTATCCAAAGAAAAGCAAGATGCTTCTATAGCTTTTCTTGAATGGCTATTCTCAAGCGATACAGGCAAAGCTTATGTAACTAATGACCTTGGTTTCATTGCGCCTTTTACAACTTTTAAAGAAGATGAAAAACCAGCAGATCCACTTGCAAAAGAAGTGTTGCGTTGGATGGAAAAGGATGTAAATTCTGTAGCTTGGACTTTTGCAGCATTCCCAAGTGAAGACTTTAAAAATGACTTTGGTGATGCTCTTCTTGAGTATGCACAAGGACAAAAAGGTTGGAATGAAGTGATAGAAGTAGTGAAAACATCTTGGGCAAGTGAAAACGCAGCCAAAGGGAACTAAAAGTTGGACCAAAAGGGGCTCTTGTAAGAGCCTCTTTTTTAGAAAATTTGAGGGAGGGGAATAAGGTGGAGAAGACACTAAAAAAATATTTTCCGTTTTTTGTGTTACCAACGCTCATTGCATTTGCAATTGCTTTTATTATTCCATTTATTATGGGGGTGTATTTGTCTTTTACAAAGTTTACGACGGTTTCAGATGCTCAGTGGGTAGGTTTAGATAATTATATAAAAGCGTTTTCAAACCCAGATTTCTTAAGTGCACTATGGTTTACAGGAAAGTTTGCGGTGGTAGCGGTACTTACTATTAATATTGGAGCCTTTTTGTTAGCACTTTTGCTGACAAGAGGAATGAGAGGAACCAATGGATTTCGTACAATCTTTTTTATGCCTAATTTAATCGGTGGTATTGTATTGGGGTATATTTGGCAACTTATTATTAATGGAGTGCTCTACAAATTCGGGGTTACTTTGACTTTTAAACCAGAATATGGTTTTTGGGGATTAGTGGTGCTGATGAACTGGCAACTTATAGGGTATATGATGATTATTTACATTGCAGGGATTCAAAGTATTCCAGAAACATTAGTAGAAGCTGCCCAAATAGATGGTGCCTCTTCTTGGATGATTTTAAAAAGTATTACAATACCACTAGTTATGCCAGCGATCACAATCTGCCTATTCTTGACCGTATCTAATTCCTTTAAACTGTTTGATCAAAACCTAGCTTTAACAGCGGGGGCACCAGCTAACAAGACGGCTATGTTGGCATTGGATATTTTCAATACCTTCTATGGAAAAGTAGGCTGGGAAGGGGTGGGGCAAGCAAAAGCGGTCATCTTCTTTATTTTAGTCGCCTGCATTTCCTTGCCACAACTTATCTTTACACGGAATAAGGAGGTGGAAAGCTAATGGCAACAACAGCTTTCAGCAAGAATAAGCAAACAATAACCTTGTCTAAGCAGCCTAAGAAATGGATACAAGAAACAACTTTATTAGTCTTATCAAGTTTATTAGCACTGCTTTTCATTGCACCTATTTTTATTGTTCTTATGAACTCTTTCAAAGGGAAATTTTTTATTAGTGACTTACCCTTTCAGTTTCCTAATGGAGAAACTTTTGTAGGAATCGGCAACTATATAACTGGGATTACCAAGACAGGATTTCCACAAGCCTTTGGGTGGTCTTTATTCATAACCTTGTTTTCTGTAGGTGCTATTGTACTTTTTACATCTATGACTGCATGGTTTTTAATTCGAGTGAAAACAAAAACTACGTCCATACTTTATTATTTATTTGTTTTTTCTATGATTGTACCTTTCCAAATGGTGATGTTTACAATGACCAAAGTAGCCAATACCTTAAGACTTGATAACCCTATTGGGATTATTTTAATTTATTTAGGATTTGGTGCAGGGCTTTCAGTGTTTATGTTTTGTGGCTTTGTCAAATCTATTCCTATTGAAGTTGAGGAGGCTGCGCTAATAGACGGATGTAATCCTTTCCAAACTTTTTTTGTAGTTGTACTACCTATGCTTAAGCCTACAGCGATGACAGTGGCTATTCTCAATACCATGTGGATTTGGAATGACTACTTACTACCCTATCTCATTATTGGAACAGATTACAAGACTATACCTATTGCTATCCAATACTTAAAAGGTGGCTATGGATCTATCGATATGGGGGCCATGATGGCAATGCTTGTACTTGCCATTATTCCAATTATCATCTTCTATCTTTCTTGTCAAAAATACATCATTAAGGGCATTGCAGTAGGTGCTGTAAAGGGTTAAGTGAGTATAACAATTCAAAAGAGGAGACGTACACCAGTGTGTAGCGCCTCCTCTTTTGATTGACTTATTTTCCATCAGGATCTTTCATACCTGCTTTAGAAGAAATATGACCTTTTGTATTACCTGTTTTTGGATCACTAGATGTTTTGCCATTATCTTTGTAATGTTTGCTCATAATATCCTCCTTAAAAAATGCTCCGCTATTAGTATCTTTCAAAATGTGACAAATCATACGTTCGTTTTTTAAATTCTTTACGATTTCATGACAATGTACTAAATAGGCATATTTTGGTATATAATAGAAGGGTAAATAAATGCGCTCAATTTTAACTCACAGAGAAGGAGAAGGAAAATGAAAAAAATAATTTTGGCATTACTTGTTGTATTCTCCTTGGTAAGTATTTTCCCAAGTCCTCTACACGCTGCAGCCCATGAAGATGACATGCGTGCAGTATGGATGGCGACAGTAAGTAATATTGACTTTCCAAGCAAATCAAATATTAATAATGCCATAGCTCAAAAGAAAGAATTTATCAATAAATTAGGTCGTATGCAAGAACTTGGTATAAATACGATTATAGTACAAGTAAGACCAAAGGCAGATGCGCTTTATGTATCCAATATCAATCCTTGGTCAGATGTTTTAACAGGGACACAAGGATTATATCCAGGATATGACCCTTTAGCTTTTATGATTGAAGAAGCACATAAAAGAGGGATGGATATCCACGCATGGTTAAACCCTTATCGTGTGACACAAGCTGGGACAAACTTAAGTGATTTAAGTTTAACACATCCTGCTAGGCTGAACCCAGATTGGGTGATGTCTTACAACAATGCGTATTACTATAAGCCGGAGTTAGATGCAGTGAAAAATCATATTGAAGATACGGTAGAAGAATTAGTCAGCAACTATGACATTGATGGGATTCATTTTGATGACTACTTCTATCCATCTAACTATCCACTTCCAACCGGGGAAGATCGAGATGGTCCAACAGCTAATGCAAGGCGTAAGCATATCAATGATATGGTGAGAAGAGTGAGTGCCGTTATTGAACGGACCAATCCAGATGTCATGTTTGGAATTAGCCCAATTGGAATATGGAAAAATCAAAAAAGTGATCCAACAGGTTCTGCTACAGGTGGAGGGGAATCTTACTATACAGTAGCAGCAGATACAAGAACTTGGATTGAAAATGAGTGGATTGACTATGTGGTGCCACAAATTTATTGGGAAACGACTCATAAAACTGCTAATTATAATACCCTTATTGAATGGTGGGCAAATGAAGTACGTGGAACAGATGTAAAACTCTACATAGGCCAAGGAATCTACAAAGATTCAGTAGCTCAAGAAATAATTACTCAATTAGAAAATAACAAACAATATCCTGAAATTGAAGGCAGTATTTACTTTAGTTTGAAGGATTTAATGAATAATAGACAAGGCGTAGCAACAGCTTTACAAGCTTACTATACAGGCAAGGTGCCAGAAGATACTAAGCCTGAGACGACACCAGAAGTAAATCCAGATGACGCACCTGTAGCACCAGATCAAGTTCCAGATAGTGGAGAGCAGCCAAGTGTAACACCAGACCAAGAAGTAGTAGGACAAGTAGCCTTTATAACAGCAGATGGTGTTAACTTTAGAAGTGGCCCAGGTACCTCTTATACTAGCTTAGGTAAACTTAAAAAAGGTACAAGACTTACTCTTTTTGGAGAAGCCAATAATTGGTATGAGGTAGGTCTTGCAGATGGACAAGTAGGATTTGTAAGTAGCGATTTTGTGGGGAGGGGTGAGCCTACAGTAGAAGAGACAAAGCCGACACCAACACCACCAAGTGATGAAGAGAACAATAGTAATCCTTCAACAATCAAACTTATTATTCGTGGCAAACGTGTCAATCCTCCAGTTGCACCTTTTATTGAAGAGGGTACAACTTTAGTGCCTCTTCGTATTATTAGTGAAAACTTAGGAGCAGATGTAGATTGGGAAGGTGAAAGTAGAAGTATCATCATTCAGCAAGGTGAGAGTATGATTGCTTTAACAGTAGATAGCACAAAGGCTATGGTTAATGGACAAACTCAAAGTTTACTTGTAGCGCCAAAGACAGTGAATGGCACAACCATGGTACCTATTCGCTTTATTAGTGAAAACTTAGGTGCTTTAGTAGACTGGGATAGTGTGAACAAGATTATTACAATTGAATAAGTGTTATACTAAAACCACATGGGATTTTATAGTGTCAAAAGCACAAGAAGGCCATGTGGTTTTTCCAATGATGCAAAGTTTAAAAAATGTGGTAATATGGAAGATAGTGTTTATGCAAAAGGAGAAAATAGATGTCATTTCAGGATTTTAACTTAAATCTTTCTATTCTAAAAGCAATAGAGGAACAAAACTATAAAGAGCCAACACCAATACAGCAAAAAGCCATTCCTGCTATCCTTAGTGGGAAAGATGTACTAGGGTGTGCTAAGACAGGAACAGGCAAAACAGCTGCTTTTGCAATACCAATCTTACAGAGGATAGGTGAAGAGAGGATGGGTGCCGAAGAACGTTCACCTATTCGTGCATTAGTATTAGCACCAACACGTGAGTTAGCCATTCAAATTGGAGAGAGCTTTGAAAGCTATGGGAAACATCTAGGTACTCGAATAGGTACTATTTTTGGTGGGGTTACACCTAAACGCCATATTAAGGTATTGAAGAAAGAGCCGAGGATTTTGGTATCAACACCAGGACGCCTTCTAGATCTTATTGAGCAAGGGCATGTAAACTTAGAGGCTGTAGAGGTGCTCGTACTTGACGAAGCAGACCGTATGTTAGATTTGGGAATGGTGAAGGATGTTAAAAATATTTTATTGAAGTTGCCAAAGGTGAGACAAAATCTCTTGTTTTCAGCAACAATGCCAAAAGAGGTTATGAAGCTTGTTCATACAATCTTAAAAAATCCGATTAAAATAGCAGTTGAAAGTTCTGTTTCTGAGGAGATAGAAATTAGGCAACAAGTCTATAGGGTAGAAGAACCGGATAAAACTGACTTACTATTGACGTTATTAAAAAATATGAATTTTGAATCGGTATTAGTCTTTACAAGAACTAAAAAGAAAGCAGACAAAGTAGCAAAGGCTATTAATATAGCCAATATAAGGACGAAAGCTATTCATAGTGATAAAAATCAATCTGAAAGACAAAAGGCTTTGGCACTTTTTAAAAATAAAGAAATTAAGATTCTAGTTGCAACTGATGTAGCAGCAAGGGGCATTGATATAGATAAACTATCTCATGTAGTGAACATGGATATTCCTAACGTTCCGGAAACTTATGTTCACAGAATTGGACGTACAGGTCGAGCAGGTATGGGAGGAACCGCAATTTCATTTTGTAGTCAAGAGGAAGTTAGTGATTTAAAACAGATTGAAAAACTTCAAGGTAAGGCTATAGAGGTTCTGGAAATAGAAACAGTCAAATAGAAAGCAATAAAAATAGACACTAAATCTAATGAATTTAGTGTCTATTTTTATTGCTCCAGGAAAGGTACATATACATGGCTAGTGTAAATCCTCACCAGAATTGGTCGTATATACCCATTCTACAATATCACCACTTTTTAAAGTGTAGTCATTAGGATAAGAAGATTGTAGGGTACCATTTACTTTGTACAGCCATCTACTGTTTGGGCCATAATCAGTATTTTTCAAGTCACTGATACTTACGACTAAAGAGGTATGGCCTTGACCAGAAAGCGCATAAGCAATATGTTGGTTAGTAAAAACTTCTATAGAGGCCTGTAGGACAGAATCTCCTCTTGTCACATCTTGAGGCGTAGGCGGGAGCAAAATGGTAGCACCTTTTGGACCTAATACAGAAAAGGTAATAGGAATGGTATCAGCATCTTGCTGCCTATAAGATGGATGAGATTTATTGATAAAAAGTAGGCCCAGTGCTGCTAAAGGAAGTAAATTGCTCATAAGTCATCATCCTTAAAATAAATTCAAATTAATAAATACCTTCATTTTAGTCTATTCTACAGATGGAAAGAAGTGACAAATGAGACAGTGAATCTAGAAATTATTTTAAATAACTATGGACATGAGCATAGTATAAATCAATAAGTAGGGTAAGAGCGTAGTCGTAAATAAAAAATCCTATTTGTCCAAGTAAGAAGATTATGACAGTAGGTGATAGATTAAGGTTTGGCATAAGTTGATGAATGAGCGTAATAAGCCCACTAAAGGCACCAGGCATAATAAGTTGATTAAATAAGAAGTAGACGCATGCAAAAATAATATTAAATCCTACAAATTTAAGGAGCCACTCTAAGGGGAGGCGGTCTAATTTTTCAATGAAGTATTTCACTAGTCCATAGCAACCGAAGAAGAGAACATACATGAGGCTAATATTAAGTGGTAAAAGAATAACCCCTAATAAACTAGAGGTTAGGTACACCATGAAAGCTGTCTTTGTATTTTCTCGGATGAGCGCAATAGGCACTGTAATAGAAGCAAGTGTCAATAAGGTTAATGTGTTAGTTGGAAGAAGTAATGTACAGTACAAAATAAGCAGTGTCAGTGCAGATAAAATACTTCCACTTACCAGTTGCTTTGTAGACATTTAGTTGCCTCCCTTACAATGTGCACAAGGAGAAATGACTTTGTTGTATTTATCCATCATGCCTAAGTTAATAATGTTATCTAAAATCACACGATGACGTTTGAGTGGTAAGGACTGTAAAAGTTGATTGCAGTTGTAGCCACAGTTTAAAAGAGTAAAACTAATGGGGTCACGGACCTTTTTGATTAAGATATCGTAGCTTAAATCTTCTTTGTTATAAAGGAGATTTATTGGGTTGAAGGCACCTATTTTCATATCCTTCTCTAAGTCATCTAAAGCATCAATTACATAAATCCACTTTCCAAGAGCATAGCCAAAATTAAAAAGTTTTTCGCGTAATACTGGGCTGTCATCTACTAAAGGGTAAGGGTAATACTTTAAGATATTTGCCACCATTAAACTTGAAGGATGGCTGATTTCATCAATAGAAGAAAAGTCACCACTATGTTCTAATAGATGTAAATTTTTGAGTTCTCTTTCAATTAAGTGATTAACTTTCACCACACCTTGGCTAAACTTATGACTATAAGGCTTAAGAAGAGAAGCGAGCGCTTCACTTTTTAAGCTACGCTCGTCTTCTATATCATCTAAAAGTTTATAATAAGCAAGAGATACATTCATACTTGCTGCATAGTCTAGTGCGTCATTATTGATAATCATAGGTTTGGTCTTAAGTGGATGGACCATACAACTACGGCTTTGAAGATAAGCTTTGCTAGGACTCAATCCATCAAGTAGAAGGGATAAAGCTACTAGGTCGTAGTTAAGCACCATGCGTGGAAGCTGACCAAAATTTTTTTTAATATGTGAGCATAGGCCACAATAATAGGCTTTGAAGGCTTCTAATTCTCGTACTTTTAGTTCCTGTTTAAGGGGTGTAACGTAACCAAACATGTGAAGCCTCCTCTAAATACACTGGATTAAGTCTCCACCCATACATTCACAACAAGTGTCCATACAGATGAGGTCAAGACAGCTAAAGTTACAACAATCGTCACAACAGCAACAACAACATCCACTGCGCCTTCTATAGTGTCTACCGTTATAGTAGTCATCACTGTAGCGGTCAGGTCTTGCCATAAAACTTGCCAGTTGCTTTTTGTAGTCAGTGTTTGCAGGGTTTAAGGCAATAGCCTTTTCTAAGTGACTTTTAGCGGAGTCAAACCATGCTTTTTGCATTAAGATTTTACTATATAAAAAATGCCACTTGTCGTCCTTTGTAGGATGACTCATAAGCCAAGATTCTGCTTTTTTAAATTCTCTGTTAGAGAGAAGAGTACATACTTCCTCATAAGTGGAAGCCATGAAAATCACCTCATTTTACTTATCATTTTTATTTTATTCTATTATAACAAGTTAATTACATAAATACTATAAGAAAATAATGTAGTCTAAATAGAAAAATAGGTATACAATAGTTAATGATTTAAATATCACAAGAATAGGACAGGATAAAAACAATGGATACAATTATATTTTTACTCTACCAACATGAAGTCTATGTAGGAGACTATTATAAAGATAAAATGAAAGAAGTTAAATTTGAAAAGGCAGATTCATGGGAAGTCTACAACTATGAAGATTTAGAAGAGCTGTTGGAGTATATGCAATATCCTCTTAAATACAATCAGTTTAAAAATAATCGCCTAATTTTCTTGTTCGATGATATTCGGTTCTATGAATGGCTTACAAAAGCGAAACGATTACTCAGTCAAAGTGAATATATTTATGCAGAACGTATTGAACCTTTTATAGAAATAGAAAATAGAATACTAGAGGTCAAACAAGCAGTGGAAGATAAGGAAGAAGAGGAGATGGTATTACCTGTAAAGCCAGTAGAACTCTACGAAAGATTATTAGCAGTAGACTGGAGTTTACATGCACAAGCATACCGCTATGAGCTGGTCTTAAGTCCATCTACGCTTTATACTATAAAGGAAGAAGGGTCTAAGCAGTTTTTACAGGTGCAAGATATTGTGGATATGAATACACTTATAAAGGAAGAAACTTATGTCCAAAAGGGAGATGAAATATTGGCATATGACCATTGTGTGGCGAGATGGTTTGGTCGTATTAAGGTGGAGCGATTAAGTAAAAAAGTAAATGGGGCAGGTACATTCTATTGGCATGTACTTAAAGAGGTAGGACATATTTTTGCCAAGAAAGATGAAGTTATTGGAGTCATTGACCATGAGAGAGGAACAAAAGAAGAGATGTTAGCATGGTGTGAAAAAATTTTATAGATGTGTGGTGAGGTTATGAAAAGGGAAAACGGAAAAATAGAAAGTCGTATAAAAGGAATAAGAGAGACAGCTAAACAAATGTGTTCAGGAACAGGATGGATGATGGTATTTAGTCTACTTATTCTTTTTTGTGGAGAAGCACTATTAAGACAAGATGTATTTGGTCTTTTTGAATGGGCTTATAACTATCCAACTAGCTTTATCATTAATTTGATTTTAATTTTTAGCTTGTTAATGGTATTTTCTATGCTATTTAATAAAGTAGGAACGGGTGTGTTGATTGTAGGAGGGATTTATATGACTTTATGTGTCATATCCTTCTACAAGTTTATCATCAGTGGAGAGTATTTGGTACCAGCTGATTT
>NZ_JAVVQU010000024.1:0-7683 GCF_036655075.1 Niameybacter sp.
GCGTGACTGAACAGTTACCTAATAGCTATGATAATAAATGTGTGCGGATTACAGCGATTCAGGCTTATCTTGACCAGCTGATGTTAGAAGGTATATTGGACATAGACTTTAAGCATGTAGTTGAGATTGATGTAGAGCAGCAAAGGAATTATCTTAAGAGTATTGGTATAGCTGTGGACACTATGAAAGACCTTGATATTAAAAAGGCTAATACAAGGGATAAGGTGTTTTTGAAGTCTCAGATTAAGATTTTGGATGCGATAGAGGATATTGTTTTGAATGTAAGTATTTAAAAATGTTTTTGACTATGGAGTCTAATGTATGCTATTCTTTTAGGAGAAAATAACCCCTATAGGGGGATATGAAAGGTAGCATTATGATTAAATTAAAATGGGTTCAACAACTAATTATGAAATATGATAAGGTAGCAGTAAAGACAGTTTTATTATTAGCGTTTCCAGTGATTATTGAAAATATTTTACAAGTGTTATTAGGAACAACGGATACATTCTTTGCTGGAAAGATAAATGGTAATGCCATTGCAGGAATAGGTGTTACTAATTTAATTATGAATATTTACATAGCTTTTTTTACTGCAGTTGGAGTTGGAGCAACAGCTATCATTGCGAGGAGTATAGGAGATAGACAAGTAGAAAAGGCGAGGAATGCATTAAAACAATCTATCATACTCGCAGTAGTAATGGGAGTAATAGTAGGAATTATTAGCATACTATTTGCAGAACCACTATTAATTTTTCTAGGAGCAGAATCGGAGGTGCTTGAATATGCTATGCCATATTTTATAGTAGTAGCGATTCCTTGTGTGTTCTTATGTTTAAGTCAGATTTTATCAAGTGCATTAAGGGGGGCAGGTGATACTAAAACCCCTATGTTAGCATCGGCAATAGCTAATGTTCTAAATATAATCTTAAATTATGTATTAATATTTGGTATACTTAACTTTGAAGGGATAGGAATTATTGGAGCAGGTCTTGCAACAACTATATCAAGGATTATAGCAGTTGTAATATTACTTTATAAACTTAATAGTGGTAAGTCAGTGTTGAAATTTAAGTTAAAAGGCAATTGGAGCATTGATAAGGAGTTGATGACATCCATAACTCGAATTGGAATACCAGCAGGAGCAGAAAAACTTATAATGAGATTAGGGCAACTTTTATATGGGTCTATGATTATTACACTAGGGACATCATCCTATATTGCACATAATATAGCAGGAACAATAGAAAGCTATTCCTATTTACCAGCCATGGGGTTTGGTATGGTGGCAACTACACTGGTAGGTCAAAATTTAGGGGCAAATAATCCTGAAGAAGCTAAAAAGTATGCTTTTATTAGTAACACACTATCTACAATTCTAATGGTTATAATAGGTGCAGGCTTTTTCTTTGGAGCACCTGCGTTGGCAGCACTATTTACTCAAGATATAGAAGTGCAAGGATTAGTGGTAACAGTTCTAAGAATTATCGCACTATTTCAACCGTTTTTATCACTATCAATGGTTATGGCAAGTAGTTTGCAAGGTGCAGGTGATACTAAATTTCCTATGTACTCAACATTGATAGGTATATGGGGTATCAGGGTAGCGTGTGGGTATCTCTTAGCAGTTATTTTTAAATTAGGCTTAGTAGGCATTTGGATTGCGTATGCATTAGATATTACAGTAAGAAGCATATTGCTTTTAGTTCGATTTATGAGAGGAAGATGGGCAACTATAAGAATATAGATGAAAAGAGGTAGCTGTATGGAGGAATATGGACATAATCATCCTAATCAAAAGAAAATTATTAATAGATTATCACGTATTATAGGGCACACAGAAGCTATAAAAAGGATGTGCGAAGACGAAAGAGATTGCAGTGAAATTCTTACACAAATAGCAGCTGTTAAGTCTGCTTTAAATAATGTTGGAAAAATTATTTTGCAAGACCATATCAATCATTGTGTTATTGATGCAGCTAAAAATGATGATCTAGAGGCAGTGGAAAAGTTAAATGAAGCCATAAATAAATTTATGAAATAATAAGGGGCAGTAGGTTATGAAAGACTTGCTGCTTTTTCCATAATTAGAAAAAGAAAAATTGAAAGGAACAACATGGATAAATACAACGCACAACAAGTAATGAATGGAACTTGGGGCGAGGTGTGGATAGACGGAACCTATATGGCAGAAGTCACAGCCTTTGAAGCCAAGGTTTCACTAGATAAAACAGATATCAATAGGACAAGAAGATTAGCAAAAGCGCAGAAGGTAACTGGTTTTTCGTGTAGTGGCTCACTTACGATGAACAAAGTATCTTCTTTTTTTATTGCATTGAAGAGGATAGGTAGAGCAATAACAACTTAAATTTATTAATGATAAAACATTTGTATAATAACAAATTTAAAATAATAAAAATTTAATTATCAATTTAATGAAATAGATGTTTAAAATATTGAATTATTATTAATAATGATAAATACCCACAGGACTAAAAATGAAGATAAGGAGAAATAAAATGTATGACCTATAAATATGGAGCACAAGACCAGGCGGATAAAAGGCAAAAAGGTATGTTAGAAGTTGAAAATCAGCAAGCCTTATTTGATGCATTGAGAGGGTTTGGATTGAAGTGTATTTATTTAAAGGAATGTATCATAAAAAAGAAAGAGAAAGTCTCGAAAATTCCCCTAAAGCAATTGGTGATTATCTGTAG
Source organism: Niameybacter sp. (assembly GCF_036655075.1). Lineage (NCBI taxonomy): Bacteria > Bacillati > Bacillota > Clostridia > Lachnospirales > Lachnospiraceae > Niameybacter > Niameybacter sp. The sequence goes on from NZ_JAVVQU010000024.1 coordinate 2,718, forward strand.
GCAGTTGGCAACTATGCTAGGAGCAGGTGTATCTATTATGAAGTGTATGGATATTTTATGCCAACAAACAGAGGAGATTAAACTTAAAAGTGTTCTTTTAACTATTTGTGAAGATATTCAAAGGGGTAATGCCCTTTCAACCAGCTTACACGCCCAGGACAAAATCTTTCCAAATTTAATGATTAGTATGGTCAAGTGTGGAGAAGAGAGTGGCACACTTGATCAAATATTTTTAGCATTAACCCAACACTACGAAAATGAGGTTAAGGTCCAAAATAAAGTCAAGCAAGCTATGCTCTATCCTATTATTTTGGGTTGTATTTCATTTGCTGTTGTAATCTTTTTATTAAGGGTTGTCGTACCTACTTTTGCAGATATGTTTGGGGAGTACGGCGCATTGCCTATGATAACACAAGTATTGTTGCGAGTTAGTAAGGGGCTTGAAGATTATGGAATGCTTATCCTTTGTAGTGGATTACTTATGGCAGTAGGACTCTACTTTACAGTGAGAACAGTAACTTGTAAAAAGTGGATAGATGAATGGAAGCTTACTATGCCGATAGTAGGCAAATTAAATAAAATCATATTGAGTGCACGTTTTGCCGAAGTAACCTTCACGCTTTATGCATCGGGTATGCCTATGGTAGATGTTATGGAGATTACACAAAGTGTGATGGGTAATAGCTATATTGACCAAAGATTTAATAGTGCTAAAGAAGCTGTTAATAAAGGTGTAGCTTTATCAGAGGCGATGAAAGAAATCGGTATTTTCCCACCTATTTTATCAAATATGATTTTAGTGGGTGAAGAGTCTGGACAGTTAGAAGATATTTTGCATAAAACAGCTGTATTCTACCAAGAAGAAGCAGATGTAGCAATACAAAAATTAGTTGCATTATTAGAGCCTATGATGATTATCTTTTTAGGCATGATAGTAGGCTTAATTGTAGGTGCTATTTTACCACCGATGTATGAAATGATCGGCAATATTCAATAGCTCAAATAAAAGAGAGGAGTTAAGTGGTGCGAGAACATTTGAAAATAGAAATGAGGTTGGTTACAGAAGGCATAATGACACCTAGACAACTAGAAGAATTTCAACAGATACAAACTAGTTATAAGAAAGAAACTGTTGAAGCATTACTCATTAAAATGGGTTATGTTACAGAAGAACAGCTTACACAAGTAATCGGAAAATACTTAAGAGTGCCTTATATTAACTTAAAAACTTATACTGTAGATTATGAAGTAGTAAACTTGCTGGATGAAAAAATGGCCAGGGAGTATCAAGTTCTAGCGATTGATAGAAAAGGGAATAGACTTACACTCTGCATGACTGATCCACTTAATCTATATGCCATAGAAGAAGTGCGTTTAGTGACAGGATTAGTGGTTGATGTAGGAATTTGTACACAAGCAGATATGTATAATATGATGGAACATTGCTACGGTGATGGCAAATCAGTAGTTGAAGCGCATCCAACGAAGAAAATATTAAGTGTAAATGAAAAGAGAGGCATTGAAGAGGATCCACTTGTGAAAATGGTAAATGATATGCTTATACAAGGGATTGAACTAGGGGCTAGCGATATTCATATTGAGGCAGGCCCAGTCAATACACGGGTACGTATGCGCATTGATAGGGTGTTACAAGAGCAGATGCCTATCCACAAAGATTCGCATGACTTGGTTGTGGGGAGAATTAAAGTAATGGCACAGATGAACACAGCAGAGAAACGTATACCACAGGATGGACAATTTCAAATAAGGCGAGAAGAAAAGCAAATTAATATGCGTGTATCCACCCTACCGACTATATATGGGGAAAAAGTTGTTATACGTATTTTAAATACACAGGGAAATAATTATATGAGTATAGACAAATTAGGATTTACTCCCTCTAATAGAAGGCTTTTTGATAAGATGATCAAAAGTCCTCATGGCCTTATTTTAGTAACAGGTCCTACAGGGAGTGGTAAATCTACAACTTTGTATAGCATTTTAAGTGAGCATAATAAGGTGACGGATAATATCGTTACACTTGAAGATCCTATAGAAAAGCGGTTAGAGGGTATTAACCAAGTACAAATTAATAATAAAGCAGGTTTGACATTTGCAAGTGGGCTACGTTCTATCTTGAGGCAAGACCCTGATATCATTATGCTTGGGGAGATACGTGATGCAGAAACTGCATCTATTGCTATTCGATCAGCCATTACCGGGCATATTGTATTTAGTACATTGCACACAAATGATGCAGCAAGTACAATGATACGACTTGTAGATATGGGAGTTGAACCCTATCTTGTTGGATCAGCACTTGTAGGCGTTATTGCACAACGATTGGTAAGGAAGATATGCCCATGTTGTAAAATGCCCTATCAAAGTACAGAAGATGAGTTGAAACTTTTGAAATTAGAAGGAACACTTACGTTGCATAAAGGGAGAGGCTGCCAAGTGTGTAACTTTACAGGCTATAAAGGTAGGATAGCTTTACATGAAATTATAGTGGTCAATAGTGAGTTACAGACTATGATCAATAGAGGGATGCAAGCAGAAGCCATTAGAGCCTATGCAAAAACACAAGGTACAACTTTTCTACAAGATAATATGTGCCAATTAATAGTAGAAGGAACTACAAGCACAGAGGAATTTATCAAGACAATCTATAGTATATGACAATTATAATAAAAAATTAAAAATATTTTATTATAATTGTTTAAATAAGTTAAATAATGGAAAAAATTTAGATGCAGAAGTATAAGTGTAGACCAAAGGGGAGAAAAATGTTGGATATATCCATGACAGATTTATTAAAAGAGGCCACCTATAAGGGGTGTTCCGATTTGCATATTACAGAAGGTGTATCTCCTATGGTAAGGATAGACGGAAAGATTATAGCACTAGGACATTATCCTATTATAAGTTCTGAAATGTCTAGAGAACTTACTTATACCCTAGTGGACGCAGAGAGGAGGGAGATACTTGAACAAGAAGGAGATGTTGACTTTTCTTTTTGTATGGAAGGAGTAGGTCGGTTTCGTATTAATGCGTTTAAGCAAAGTAAGCGTTATAGCCTTGCCATTCGTATATTGATGAATCATATTCCAGCGTTAGAGAGCTTGGGATTTCCTGAGTCTATTAAAGCATTAGTAGAAAAATCAGGTGGACTCATTCTGGTGACGGGCCCTACGGGAAGTGGCAAATCGACCAGCTTAGCAAGCATGATTAATTTTATAAATCATACAAGAAATGCGCACATTATTACAATAGAAGACCCTATCGAGTACCTTTATCAACATAATCAGTGTGTGATTAATCAAAGAGAGGTAGGAGAAGACACGAAGACTTTTTCCAGAGCCATACGTGCAGCTATGCGTGAAGATCCAGATGTCATTTTAGTAGGAGAAATGCGTGACTTGGAAACGATTCAAGCTGCTATTACTGCAGCTGAAACAGGCCATCTGGTGCTCTCTACACTGCATACAAAAGGAGCAGCACATACTGTAGATCGTATAATCGATGTATTCCCGCCCTCACAACAAAGACAAATAAGGATTCAGCTTGCACATGTGTTAGAAGGTGTTATATCACAGAATTTAGTCGTACGTAAAGATGGTAAGGGACGTACCTTGGCTATGGAAGTTATGCTAATGAATGATGCGATTCGTAACCTGATTCGAGAAGAAAAAGTTTATCAGATTAATACGGTTATACAAACAAGTATGAAACAAGGCATGCAAACTTTAGATGGGCATCTTGCTGTGCTAGTCCACGAAGGCACAATTAGTATACAAGAAGCATTAAATCATTGCATACATCCTGAAACTTTGAAAAGGCATCTCTATAAATAAAAGAGTATTTTTAATATTTGATTCTAGAATTGAATGAAAATAGATGAATAATTGAAGGAGAGTTGTGGATGAAACAGTTATTAAAGAGAAAGAACACAAAAGGATTTACATTAATTGAAATGATTGTTGTAATTGGTATTATTGGTGTACTTGCAGCTATGATGCTGCCATCCCTATTAGGGTATTTGGATAAGGCTAAGGCTTCAAATAATCGTGCAGCGGCAGCAACGATTGCACATGCAGCCATTGCTGTGGAAGCAGAAAATCCTGGAACGGTAACAGAAACTGGCATTACAGAAGGCTTAGAAAATATGTTAGTAGGGCTTAAGGGAAGGTATTGTGTCTTTGAAGAGGAGAATGTCATAAAAGTAGTCTATAGCCCGCTTACAAAAGAGAATGCTCCTCTTGCAAAAGATATATGGGAAGATAGAAAGAGCGACCCCGAGTTTGGATTCTATCCAGAAGGCGAAGCTGAAGGAGGAGATCAATAAGAGAAGCAAATAGAATAGAGGACAGAGCGTGCCTTGAAAAATAGGCATTTTTTAGACACAATAAGCCATCCTAAGCACAGTCATCTCCCCGGTGTTGCTTTGACTGTATTTAAGATGGCTTTTGTGTTGTGGCAAAGTTCCAGCCTCCATCGAGTGGTGTCACCTATGTACATAGAGTAGTTGGAGTCACTAGGTGTAGTCATTGGATTTACCTTGTGGCGGGAGGCGCGTCAGTGTGCTCTTGGTGATAGAGGTCTTCAGTGACTTATCACGGCGAGTGTCTGATCGGCTGACCGTACATCGGACTTACCGTAGGGTATACCTGTGAGCGCTTAGAACTGTATGGAAAGAGATGAACCGAAACAACGAAGCACTGCAAAACTTAGTCATTGCCCCTGAAACTCACCTGAGTGCCACTCCCAAAATGAGCCAAGTTGTTGAAAGCAATTTGTCTGTAGAGCGGGGAGAAGACAGCTACATCCAAGTGCTTTCTATAAAGGGAGAAGGTGTCCGTTGCCTAGGATTTACTTTCACGCTTAACCCTTATACTATGTTATACGCTGATTTTTTAAAAATTCGTCGTTTTTTTAAAAAATTTTTATTGAAGAGGATTATTATGAG
>NZ_JAVVQU010000024.1:7783-45648 GCF_036655075.1 Niameybacter sp.
GGGGTTCCGTATTATTACAAAGGAGGAGAGCTTGTGGAACTACTTTTATGGATTTTTATTTTAAGCGTGGGACTTATTATTGGAAGTTTTTTAAATGTGTGTATTTATCGTATTCCTAATGGAGAGAGCATTAACGATCCACCGTCACATTGTCAGCATTGTGCGCATCGTTTGGGGGTGCTAGATTTGGTGCCAGTGGTGAGCTATCTTTGTCTGGGGGGTAAATGTAGATATTGTGGGGAGAAGATTAGCCCACAATATGCCTGTATCGAGTTGATCAATGGACTGGGTTGGGTGTACAGCTTTTATCATTTTGGATTGAGCGTAGAAGCTGTTTTGGCATGTGTATTTATTTCAGTAGTCATCGTACTTACTGTAATTGACTGGCGTCATATGATCTTGCCAACAGGGATTATTGTTTTTGGCAGTGTGGTAGCTTTACTTGGGAAGGGGTTACTCAGTTATATTCATCAAGATTTTTCTATTCTTCTAAAAAGTTTGCTGGGTGGAGCTGTAGGATATGGGATTGTGGCCTTGATCTTTTACATAGCGATTTGGGCCTTGAAAAAGGAAGGCATGGGCTATGGCGATGTACGCTATTTGGGCATGATTGGACTTTTTACGTCACCAAGTTTAGTTTTTTTAACTTTACTCATCGGTTCAGTAGTGGGGTCAGTGTATGGACTTATACTTCTTAAAAAACAAGGGGAGAGTATGGAATTTCCTTTTGGACCTTTTCTAACAATTGGCGCACTCATCAGTCTTTTTTATGGCGACCAGCTCATCAACTGGTATCTAGCATTGTGGATGTAACAGAGCATATATATGAAAACGTTGTCTTAAGCCAGTGGATTAGGACAACGTTTTTTTCAGTAATATTATAAAAATATTAAAAGAGTGATTAAAAGTCGTAATATCCTGTCAATACTTATAAAAAGATAAATAAATGTATAGGGTGAAGTATAGTGATGAATAGACAAGCTTCAAAAGACGAAAAAGGAATGACACTCATAGAGGTTGTACTAGCGCTTGTGCTCAGTAGCCTCTTTTTTTGTAGTATTTTAGACTTAACGGGTCAAGGTATGGCGTGGCATGTGAACCTACAAGAAGAAGCCAAGTTAAGGCGAGAGATGAATCGTGTCCGTCTATTTGTGGAAGATAGGTGGGATGAAGCGAGAAAAGTAGAAATCAAATTAGGCAAGGAAGTAGATGAACATCAAAAATCACTGAATCAGATGACGTTTGACTATTCCAATCTAGACATACTTCCTTATGAACAAGAGGGGGAACAACTTTATAAGATGAAGTACGGGAGCAATGTGGTTAAGGAAGGTATTCAAAGCATTACCTTAAGTCAGAAGGGCAAATGGATCTTTATAACCTGTACCTTAAAAGGACGTGGAGCGTGCAGCCTGACAGAAGATATTTTGCTAGATTCAACCTATAAGAAGTGTAAATATAAGTAAGAAAGGGAGAGGACAAGTGGGAAGTTATTTGGGTGTAGAAATGGAATCTGAGCAGTTGCAGTTTGTATGTGCCAAACAGAACAAAGGGGTGTGGAAGGTTTTGAAACAGGCTCGTATCCCTGTTAGTGTTGTACATGAGGAGATGACTTATGAGGAGCAAGCTGCTAGGTATAGAGCACAATTAGAGAAGCATATGAAAGAATTTTTAAAAGGAATAAAAGGGAAACCTATAGCAACGGGAATCTGCATTCCACCTGAGTATGTTTGGAGAAGAGCTTTTTATTTTCCAAATTTCAATGAAGCCTATATCGAAGATTTTTTAAGGCGTATGACGAGCATATGGAATCATGTAGATACACAGCCTTATATGTTTACTGGTGAAAAGATGGTGGAGGGCATTTGTGGGCAAATTCAAGCTAGGTCACATCAGCATTCGAGGTATAAGCAGAAAAATGAAGAGGGCTGGTATTGTATTATGGGCTGTCAAAGGGATTGGATCCTTTCACCCTATGAAGTGTTAGAAAAACTACGGTGCAAGCCTAAATGTGTAACAACGGTAGTAGATACGCTTTTACATCAACAAGCAATGGGGATAGGAGGAGGGTATGAAGTTCTGTTTTTGGAGAAGATGTCCACATGGTATGTGGCCTTTTATGAAAGTAATGTATGTACCTTTGTCCAAAGGATTAAAAAGGAAGCAACACTAGACTTGATTTTGGAATGGAATAAAATTTATGATTTTTATAGACAGAAACATACCCCTGTACAGTTGGATAAGGTTCGAATTAAATGGCTGCACATACCGGAAGGTTGCTTTAAAGAGGAGCTAGAAATGCTATTACAAGTGGAAGTGGTAGAGGAAGTACAACAAGGGCCTATGGATGAAGGACTTAGGGGATTATTAGATCAACTTGCAAAAAAGAGGGGAAGTCTATGAATCTGATTTCTATTGCCTATCAAAAGAAAGAATGTGCAAGAAAGGTATTCAATTATACCATAGGATTGAGTCTAGGTATAGGTCTTGTATGCAGTCTTGTTACATGCCTCATGCCTTATGAATTAGTACGTTTGAAAGATAACATACGGGTTATACAAAGTTTGGAAGTGTTTGATGTTTGGGCTGAACGGGAAACACTTTTAAACTACCTTGAAGAAGGTCAAGCACATATTCAAACATTAGAAGCGAACCAGCTTGCCTATAAAGAGCAAAAAGCACAATTTCTTGAGGATTTAGAGCAGTTGAACCGTTATAAGGGTATGGGTATACACTTGCTAGAAGTCATCTATGACAAGGAAATACAAAGTTGGAAGTGTAGAGGTGAAGCCAATCATCTAGAAACATTGAGGGCCTATGAATCGGAGATCAAGGCTTTGTATGGAGAAGGGAACGTTACCTTTTATATGGAGCCAATACAAGAACGATGGTACTTCAAATTTGAAATTCAGCAAGGAGAGGAGTAAGCATAGTGAATAGGATAATGCAGTTTAAAGGCTATTTAAAGACACTTTCTATATCTAATTTGCAAGGATTATTAATCATTTTAGTTGGCATCATTGCTTTGGATGTAGGATATGTGCTGCCTCGTTATATAATGCAGATTAGATCCTTACAAACACAGCAAAAAAGCCTCTTGGAAACACAGGTGCTATTGGAATCTTATATAGAAGAGCGTGAAATGTGGGTAATGCAAAAGGACTGGTTGGATTTGCAGTTGAGTAGCTATCAGCTAACCTTTCCAAAGGTGGAAGGGGACCATTCATTTGTCAAGTCACTAGATAACTTTTTACGTTCATTTCCAATAGAGGAGGTGCAGGTCCTCTTCAAGGAAAGAAGTGAACGTGAGGGGATGCCTTGCCTTGTCTATAGTTTGCATTACGGCGGAAGTGAACAAATGGGGAGACAGGTAGTCATAGCACTTAGTAAGTGGATGGAAGGCATGACAGTGGAAAAGCTAGAGATGGGTGTACAAGAAGATGGGAAGATGGAGACGTATATGGAAGTAGCTATCCGTATTCAAGCATAAGACAGGAATAGGGCATCAAATAAAAATTGTGTAGAAGGTGGCATAGCGGGGAATAAGAAAGGAGATATAAAAGAAAAAATGAAAATGTGTACCCAAGAGAGCATGAATAGTAGCAAAAAAGCCCAAAATGTAGACGATTTAAAGCGCTATTTACAACCTAAGCTCAAGGTAAATAGAAGGTCTCAAATAAAAGATGACAAGGGATTTAGCTATGTAGAAGTACTTGTCAGTATGTTGATTGCATTCCTCTTGATACAAATCCTTTTTACCAGTTATAGCTGCTTTCAAAAACTTTATATGCAGGATAAGCTAGGACAAAGTGCTGTACGATATGGGCAAGAGATGATGCATTATGTGAAAGAGCAAATGAAAGTAGCCCATCAAGTAACAACACAAGATTTACAGGATTATTTAAAGACAAGGCCAGAGGCGATGAGTGGGTATAACTATAGTTTTATATGGATACCGTTGCACACATCTCAGCAAAAGGTGGAAGCATTGGATGTAGACAGTGCAAATAAGTGTTCAACAGACAAGGCTTTTGATTGGGAAGGCGTAAAACAGCGACTAGCAAGTGAGCGTCTTTTATTAGAAGTTCCAGAGCAGAAAAAGGCCTTGCCTATAGGCGAAGAAATAGGACGTATAACTATTCATTCAACTGGAGAAGTAGAAGTGAAACAGGTAGGAGAGCAAGTGAATGTGTCGGGACATACAGAAGATGGACGTATAGTAGTGACGTTAAATACTTCAGAAGGTGGATCAGGCATAGACCAACCTATAGTTTTAAACATACAAGATGACAGACTTTTATATACACAAGCTGTCACTTACGAAATACGAAATAATACAGCACGTCCAGTACTCATATATGTGGAAGGGCAGCCCAAAGTATTGGACTTAATACAAGTCCAACAGGTAGAAGGCGAACCTAACATATGGGTGGTAGCAACAGATGCCTATGTACAACGAGAAGCTTATTGGTTGGTGGGCGTTGTGACAGGGGCAAATTCAGAAAGGGGCTATACAGGTGCACAGTACTTTGTATCTTGCCAGTAGAACAGTCGTGTATGGCATGGGTAAAGACATCTATCATCCTATAAATAGTAAAATTGATATCCCTAAAAAGGAAGAAGGGTATGTTTTAAGTGTGACTTTAGTGGTGATGGCTTTAGTTTTAATGCTTGTGGCCAGCGGGTTTAAACAAGTAAACTATAACAACCATCTGGGCCGAACAGTCAGTGAGACAAGTTCAACCCAACTAAGTACTCAAGATAGATTGGTTAGTGAAGAAGGGCATCTATTCAGTTTATACAACCAACTACAGGGAGAAAGCTTTATGCAATATGTGGAGTTGTACCCACTTCATGAAGAACGTATGGCATTGTATCAAGTATTAGGGGCAGCCAAGGCCTATATACTTACAACAAAATCTTTTTTTACTCAGATTAGTTTGGAAAACTATTTAGAACCCAATCAACTTCAAGAGGGCCTTCTTTACTTTCGTACGCCTTCCTTAGAGCAAGGTGCAAAGGCAGAGATGACTTGTAGAAAGTATACAGGAGATATTGTCGGTGCACACAATCCTTCAGCAGGTTATTTAGTAGCGTATCAAAAGGTACGCAAAAAAGTCCAAGAAATTGAGGATTACTTAAAAACTGAAAATATACTAGAGACTGAAGATGAAGTGGCAAGAAGAGGACGTGAAGCAGCAATGGCTCAAACACTTGAACGGCTGCTAATAAATCAGCCTATGTATGAATTGGTTGTCTTGACGGAAGTTAAAAATAGCAAAGGGATTGTGACTAATCGTGAAAAGATTTATGCCAGCTATCAGTTAGTTAAGCAAACGAACGCTACTAGCCGTATAGAAGGAAACTGTACGTATTTAACGCTCCCTTATCGGTTACAAGTTTATGACTACCGAGTAGTACGCATAGTATAAGTCAAGTCGAAAGGCGTTAACAAGCAGGGGAGTATTAAGGGGCGCTGAATAAGTAGATGACTTAGAATAGGTGCATTACAACGAGATGAAGGGGTTGAAACATACCAAGAACAGCAAGTGTTGCGTGATGGCTATAATCGGTTATACTATAACTATGACTATTTAGTAGGTGTTCGTCAAAATCGTATAATCAGTATAAAGTTTATCAAACGTGAGCAAGCTGATTAGGACAAGCTTTAAGTGCCCTGCTAACAACTAGAAAGGAAGAAAATGATGATTAAAAGACTTTACCCAAACCTGTATTTAAATGCCATTAGTGAAATGGATACTACCACTTTGAAACAACAAGGTGTCAAAGGCATTATTTTTGATATAGATAACACGCTTGTACCTTATGATGTACTAGACCCAACTGAAGAAATTATAAGATTTTTTGAAAAATTAAAAGATGAAGGCTTTCAAATTTGTCTTGTGTCTAACAATACGGAAGATCGTGTGGTGCGTTTTAACCAAGGGCTTAAAGTATACGCCATTCATAAATCAGGAAAGCCAAGTACAAAAAGTTTCAAACGTGCACTAGAGTTGATGCATCTGACAAATGACCAAGTGGCTATTGTAGGAGACCAAATCTTTACAGATGTGTACGGTGGGAACCGTGCCAAAATCAAAACGATTTTGGTAAAACCAGTGAGTGACAAAGATGAATGGATTACTAAGGTGAAGCGTGGCATTGAAAGGAAAGTGATTGCACACTATGAAAAGCATAACAGGTAAGACCACCGTTTGTGGGGTTATGGGCAAGCCCATTGAACATACCCTTTCACCGCTTATTCATCATACCATTGCAGCTTTTACAAAGGCAGATCTTGCCTATGTCCCTTTTTTAGTAGAAGATTCTCAAGTTGAGGCAGCTTTAAAAGGGGCTCATGCCTTAAACATTAGAGGGCTGAATGTGACGATGCCACACAAGAAGGCTGTGATGGCACATTGTGTGGCACTTGACCCACTAGCAAGCCAAGTAGATGCTGTCAACACTTTGGTGTGGACACCAGAAGGGTACAAGGGCTATAACACAGATGCTATGGGCCTAAGACGCGCCTTGCAGCATCAAGGGATTGCTTATCAAGGGAAAAATATAGCTATTTTAGGAAGTGGCGGTGCCAGCTATGCCACTGTAGTCAGTGTTATGAATGGGGCAAAAAGCATTCATGTATTTAACCGCACAAAAGCTAAGGCGGAAGCTTTAAAAGAACACTTTCAAGGTAAGTGCCCTGTGCCCATAGAAGTCTATGGATTAAATGAAGGTGCTAGATTACCTATAGATGTAGTGATTCAAACAACGGGTGTAGGTATGGGTGAACTAATGGGACAAATACCAGAGGGGTCTCTTGCACTTTTAGAACAGGCTCAAGCTGCGGTGGATTTGATTTATAATCCGTCAGAGACAGTTTTCTTAAAAGAAGCACTACATAAGGGGATTCAAGTCATGAATGGCTTTGATATGCTCTTTTACCAAGCAATTATCGCCTATGAGCTCATGCACCATGTGACGCTTGGAGAACATTTAATAGAAGCTATTTATAGAGCGCTTCTTGAAAGAATAGGATGATGAAGGTTGGAGAAGGAAAAAGGGTTTACACTTTTAGAGATGGTTGTTGTGATGGCAATTTTGGCTATTCTTTCGACGGGATTTGTGAGTGGCATAAGGTGGCAGTATAAGCAACAAATGGTAAGTGCCGCTGGAGAGATTGAGCAACTTATACAAGTGATGCAACAAGAGGCCGCACTTAAAAATTGTATGTACGTTCTAGATAAGTCACATCGAGAAGGACAAGACATTTTGCGTGTGGAGGTAGATACAAGAACGCTGTATGAATATACTTTGCCAAGAACTTTAAAGGTGTATATTGGGACAAAAGATAACCCAATAGGTGTGGAGCGAGAGATTAGCTTTAGGCAAGATTTATCTCCGAGCTCTAGTGGGACAATTACTTTGCGTCATGCGAAATATCCCTATCAGCTTCAGATGACGGTACGTCCTGTGACTGGTATTGTGACCCTTTATCCCCTTCAACGCTATTAGGGGGAGAAACATTTTGAAAAATATTTATTTAATTGGATTTATGGGATGTGGAAAGACAACTTTAGCCAGTACACTGGCTAAAAGTTTACAACGAGAATGGATTGACTTAGATGAGCGGATTGTGTGTCAGGAACAGATGCCAATTGCCCACATTTTTGAGCAAAAAGGAGAAGCTTATTTTAGGCAAGTTGAAGCTGCCTTACTTCAAGAAATCAGCTGTACCTCAGGAAAGATTATTTCGACGGGGGGTGGCATTGTAGGTGATAAGCGCAATCAAGATTCTCTTAAAAAGGGAATTTGCATTTATTTAGACTGGCCTTTTGAAGAGCTCTATACACGTATAGCAGATGATGCAACAAGGCCACTGGCCAAAAGTTATGACCAACTTAAAGCTTTGTATGAAACACGTAAACCTTTATATGAAGCAAGTTGTACGCTACATGTCAACTGTACAGGCCAAACCCCTTATCACCTAAAGCACTATCTTATTGAAACGTTAGCATTAAAATAGAGGAGGGATGAGATGAAAATTGCAGTGATGAATGGCCCTAATCTAAACTTTTTAGGTATCCGTGAGCCAGGTATTTATGGAGATGGAACATTGGAAGGGCTAGAAGATTTGTTAAAAACTGAGGCGCAAAAATATGAGAATTTAGAATTACATTTCTTCCAGTCAAACTGTGAAGGTGCACTCATTGATTTTATGCAGCAGTGTTATTATGACCAGGTAGAGGGCATTCTGCTTAATCCTGGTGCATTGACTCATTATAGTTATGCTTTAGCAGATGCGATAAAAAGTATTTCGCTTCCAGTAGTAGAAGTACATATCTCCAATATTCATGCCAGAGAAAGCTTTCGTGCACATTCAGTGACAGCTGCCAATTGTGTGGGGCTTGTAGGCGGATTTGGATTTGCGGGATATCAAATGGCCCTTCAAGGACTGATTGCGCATCTAGAGGTAAGTTCTAAAGCTTAAGGCACACACAGTTGTTTTGTGCGTTATATGATTAGGCTATACGGCAGTATAAATGAGAAGATGGTATAATATATAAAGACGCATAGACATGAAATACAAAAATATGAAATAAATAGAGCAATAAATAAACTGTGAGGTAACTCCAAGAAAGAGGCATACAAATGGAACAACGTTTACAAAAATTCAGAGAACAAATGGCAAGCTTTAATGTAGAAAGCATAATGATAAGCAATTTAACCAATATACGTTACTTAAGTGGTTTTGCAGGTTCTAGTGCACTTTTACTCATTACAAATGAAAAACAATATTTAATCACAGACTTTAGATATATTGAACAAGCAACGCGTCAATGTCCAGCCTTTGAAATTGTGAATCAAGAACAAAAAGGCTTACTCGGAAAAACAATGGAAATTGCTGAACATGACGGAATTAAGAATATTGGGTTTGAAAGTGATTATACTAATTATAGTACTTACTTAGAGTTTGGTAAGTATCAACAATTTGCATTTGTTCCAACACATGAAGTGGTGGAAAAGTTAAGACAGATTAAAGATGAAGAAGAATTAAAGAAATTAGCCGAGGCAGAACGTATTGGCGATTTAGCTTTTTCTAAAATCATTCCTTTTATTACAATGGCATACAAAAATGGCTTAACAGAAGCAGATATTGCGCTTGAACTTGAACGTATTATGCGTATGAATGGAGCCGGGAGTACTTCTTTTAGCTCCATTGTAGCAGCGGGGGCTAAGTCTTCTCTTTGTCATGCAGTACCAGGAAAAGAAACGCTTCACCCAGGTGATTTTGTAGTGATGGACTTTGGATGTCGCTATGAAGGATATTGCTCAGATATGACGAGAACAATTGTTATTGGTAAGCCAAGTGACAAACACCAAGAAATTTACCAAACAGTTTTAAAAGCTCAACTTGCAGCACTTGAGGCCATTAAACCAGGATTAACAGGTAAAGAAGTGGATGCTGTGGCGCGTAATATCATCAAAGATGCAGGTTATGGGGATTACTTCGGTCATGGCTTGGGACACAGTGTAGGCCTAGACATCCATGAAAATCCACGCTTTTCTACCACTGAAGAGCGTGTCATTGAAAAGGGTATGGTCTTAACTGTAGAACCAGGAATCTATTTGCCGGGCTTTGGTGGTGTGCGTATTGAAGATATGGTTGTTGTAACAGATACAGGAATTTGCAACTTAACCCACTCTACAAAAGAACTTATTGTTATAGAATGATGTAAAAAATCGTTGAAAAAACTAATAATCTAGTTTACACTATATTAGGAAAAACACATTAGGAGGAATACCCATGATTCAAGCAGGCGATTTTAGAAACGGTGTTACCATTGAATTTGAAGGTAACTTATTTCAAGTTATTGAATTCCAACACGTAAAACCAGGTAAAGGTGCGGCTTTCGTACGCTGTAAAATTAAAAACATAAAAACAGGCGGTGTGGTTGAGAGAACTTTCCGTCCATCTGAAAAATTACCAAAAGCACATATCGATCGTAAAGATATGCAATATCTTTATGCAGATGGTGAATTATTCCATTTTATGGATTTAGATACTTATGACCAAATTGCAGTAAATGGTAGTGATTTAGGAGATTCTTTAAAATTTGTTAAAGAAAACGAAATGGTTAAAGTTATTTCTCATGAAGGTAGTGTGTTTGGTATAGAACCACCAATCAACGTTGAGCTTCTCATCACTGAAACAGAACCAGGTCTTAAAGGTGATACAGCACAAGGTGCTACAAAACCAGCTATCGTTGAAACAGGTGCAAGAGTAATGGTACCTTTATTCATTGAACAAGGCGAAACTATTCGTATTGATACACGTACTGGCGATTACATGGGTCGTGCAAACTAAACCTCATTAGAACGTGAACTTAGGGCGTATAAGATTAATTTCTTATACGCTATTTTTTGTTTTTTAAAAGATATAAAGGCACAATACCTATAAGTCCAAGGGCATACCTAAGGGCTTATTTTTGTGCGTAAAAAGAAGGAAGTCTATATGAGTTTTAGTTCTAGGGGGACAAGTTGAGGCATATAGTTAAGTAATCAAAATATACAAAGGAGGAAAGCAATGATCCCAAGAAGTGTACTGAGTATTATGCCAAAAGGTATCAGAGAGCAACTTGTACAACTGGCGAAGCAGAAGGAGGGCATTGTGCAAGAAATTAGGATTAGAGCATCCAAGCCATTACTCATTGTAATGAATAATGAAGAGTATGGCCTCACTCCACAGGGACTTGGCACAGTAAGTCGAAGTTGGTTAGTCACCTACGAAGAAGTACAAGCTATTTTACAATTTTTAAGCGGCTACTCCTTGTATGCCTTAGAAGATGAAATCAGACAAGGCTATGTGACTATAGAAGGTGGACACCGTATTGGGTTAGTGGGAAAAGCTGTAATAGAAGACAAGAAAGTGAAAACTTTGAAGTATATTAGTGGACTCAATATAAGGCTATCACATGAATTTGTTGGATGTAGTGATAAGGTCATGCCTTATCTTATTTCTAGGGACAAGGTGTACCATACTCTAGTAGTCTCTCCACCTAAGTGTGGCAAGACCACGTTACTTAGAGATATAATCCGTAATTTAAGTAATGGATATAGTGGCTATGGCCCTTACACGGTAGGTGTTGTAGATGAAAGGTCAGAAGTAGCTGGCTGCTACATGGGTGTACCACAAAATGATGTGGGCTTAAGAACGGATGTCCTAGACGGGTGTCCAAAGGTGGAAGGCATGCGGATGCTACTTAGGTCTATGGCACCCGATGTTATTGCAGTGGATGAAGTAGGGAGTCTAGAAGACTTGCAAGCCATAGAAGAAGTATTGGGGGCAGGAGTAACCATCGTATGTACAACCCATGGAAAGGACTTAGAAGATTGTATGAAAAAACCACAGCTTAGGCATATGTTAGAGCAGGGGTGGTTTGAAAAAGTTGTTGTTTTATCTAATCGGAACGGTCCTTGTACTGTGGAACAGGTAGAGGACTTTAGAAGAAATCAGGTGAGTGTATGCTAAAGGTAATAGGCATGATGATGGTTTTTGCAGGATGTAGCTGGAGTGGAATCTACTTAGATTTGAAATATCGTAAGCGAATCAAGGAGTTAGAAAACTTGATTTATGCTTTTGAATATTTAAAAGGGGAAATCAACTATCGTTTGACACCGTTACATGAAGCGTGTTTGAGGGTAGGGATAGACTCTAGACATGAAATAGGTCAGTTGTTCATCTGTTTTGCTAAACTCTTAAGAGGTAAACATTCAGTAGATGGAAATGTCTTATGGCAAGAAGCAATCAAAAAAGAACGCTATAGGTACCATTTGAACAATGAAGATTATCAATTACTTAGTGAGTTTGGGAGAGGGCTTGGACATATGGACAAAGAGATGCAACAAGGCAATATTGATTTGATGCAAAATAAGTTAAAACTGACATTGGATTTAGCACTTAAAGAACAAGAAAGGTCAAGCAAACTTAGGACAGGCATGGGCATCTTAGTGGGTGCATGCTTGTGTATACTGATTATTTAGGAGGAATGAGTATGGATCAAATGATGGAGCTTTTAAAAATAGGTGGACTTTCTATGGCGGTGATGTTTATGAGCATTATTTTGAAACAAGCTGGGAAAGATGGCTATGCCAATATGGTGTCAATAGGAGGGATTACACTTATTTTGTTGATTATTGCATCCTACATCTTAGAATTGTTTGAAGTTGTAGAAACTATGTTTATGTTTTAGGAGGCAGCTATGGATATTATTAGACTGACAGGATTTGCTTTAGCAGCTGTCATCTTGTCCCTGTTTGTGGGGGAGAGTCACAGGACAGCTGGAAACCTCATACGTATATTTGCGTGTAGCTTACTTTTGATTTTAATTTTACCTCAGCTTGGGGTCATCTTTTCTATTATTACCGACTTATCTACAAAGATGAGTCTTGAAGACACTTATTTGAAAATTATTTTTAAAATCGTGGGGATTGCATACGTAGCAGAGTTTGGGTATCAACTGTGTAAAGATGCAGGGGAATCAGCTATTGCAAGCAAAGTACAACTTGCAGGTAAAGTGCTCATTTTGGTATTGGCTTCACCTATCATTTTGGCACTGATTGAACTGATCACACAATTAATTTAAGAGGTGGGATAAGATGCAAAAGAAAATAAGAATACCCTTAATGATTCTAGTCCTATTTTTCTTGTTAACGGGTGTGGCACAAGCGCAAGAAGTGAAAGGGAGTGACCAGAGGACAATAAATGGGGACATTATACAAATAACAGAAGTAAGTGAGGTGCAGGCAACCCTCTTTCAAGAGAATGAGGGAACTGATTTTGCACTCTACATAGAAGAACCAGTGATAGAAGATATAGAAGGCCTCCTTGAACCTGAGGGTGGGCATCAAGAAGAAGCTGTTGAGCATGTAGAGACCTTTAGTCAAGATCAAGTACAAAGTGCACTGACTCAGCAGTTTGAAATTTTGAACTGGGCAGAGATTGATAAGTTAGAAGAAGAATTAAAAGGGACAGTACCTTATCTTGAAGATTTTGATTTGAGTCAGCAAGTACTTAAATTGATTTCAGGAGAAGAACGTTTTTCTGTTCAAGAAATTGTAAGTCAAATAGGTCAACTTTTCGTCAATGAATTTAGCACCTACTTTAAACTTATTATTCGATTTATATTGATTGTCATCTTATGTAGTATCTTACAAATCTTAAGTAAGTCTTTTCAATCCCAGAATACTGCAAAAGCTGCTTACTTTGTGTGCTACATCTTAGTGATTTTCACCTTGTCACAGACATTGATGATGTTGGTGCAGCTGGCTGGAAGGACGATTGATCAGCTCTATGAGATTATGCAGGTGACACTGCCGACATTGTTGGCCTTTATGGCTGTTTCAGGCTATATTACCTCATCAAGTGCACTAGCACCTGTTATAATTGGGACTTTCAATATCATGACACTAGTTATTCAAAGATTTGTCTTACCCATCCTTGTGGCAGTCATTGTTTTGCAAGTTGTGAATACAATGAGTGAAGAAATTAAGGTGGATAAATTTATTGATTTGTTTTACAAAGGCATCCGTTGGGGATTACGCGGTGTAGTTATTCTAAGTGTGAGTATTATGGGGATTTACAAAATGACGTTGCCTTATATAGATGTGGCATTGAAAAAAGGTGTTGTAAACGTTTCTACAGCCTTCTTACCCATCATAGGAGATGCAAGTAAAGGGGCTATTGAATTTATTTTATCCTGTAGTGCACTTATTAAAAATGCCTTTGCTATTGGGGTGATTATTTGGGTTGTGCTGATTGCGGCCATTCCACTTATTAAGATTTTGACACATGTGATTATGTTCCATCTAGTCGGGGCATTAATTCAACCACTAGGGGATAAAAAAATGACAGAGATTGCAACCATCTTAGCACATGGTTGTGAGTTTATTTTAAGTGCTGTGGGCGTTGTTGTCGTATTAACAATTGCTTCAATGATGATTTGTGCCAGTATTGGCATTAGTATGACATAAAGGAGGGGCTACGTGAGAAGTTATTTATTGACCATTATTTGGACCATGCTATTTGTGGTTATTGTAGAGATGATTTTTCCTGTATCAGAGCTGAAAAAATACTTAAAGTTGGTCTTAAGTTTTATTGTACTCGTAGTCATTGCTAGTCCTTTAGTCACCTTGTTAACACAGCAGCAATGGGTAGAGACAACCCGGCCAATGGAATACATAGCCTTTTATCAGGAACAGTTTGAAGGGGGCAGGTATGTGCCTTATGAGGAAGAGAAAAAGAAGCAAGAAGAATCAGTCAAACAAGTGTATAAGGATCAAGTGGAGAGTCAGATGAAATTGCTTATAGAAGCAAAGCTTCCTATTGAGGTGTCCCAAATTACAAGTGAAGTTACTTTAAATGGCAGTCATATTGGTATTAGTGAGATGCAGGTGGTGGTAACGCCTCTGGCATCTGAATCTTTCTTGAACATCGGGGATAAAAGTGAAAGTGTTGTACTAAGTGATGAGCATTTAAAAAATGAGATAAAAAAATGCATAAATGACTTCTATAATGTGGACAATGCTAATATATATATTACAGTACAAGATAGTTGATGTTAGGAGGAAAAGGTAGTGACAGATAATGAAGAAGAAAAAAGACAATTTACCATCAATGTAAGCAATGTGAATACGCATGAAAGTACAGCTAGGGAAAAACTAGGAGGTATGTTTGGGGAAGAACAAGAAGAGGTAGTGGAAGAAGTACAAGAAGTGCATGAGCCTAAGATCGGTGAACTTCTAGGACAAGTAAGTAAAAAGGTGAAGGTACCCGCAGCGGTATTGATCTTTGCACTTGTTGTAGGGGGAATACTCCTGACTTACATGCCAGAAAAGCCAACGAGTCAAGCAGTGATGAGTGAAAATGGTGTAGAAGTAGTAGAGACGAGTAGCCGTGCTACAAGTACCATGACTTATGAGGAACTTCTTGAAATGCGTATGGAGACAATCCTGACAAGCTTAGATGGTGCGGGGGAAACAAAAGTTATGGTGACAACTGCTGGTTCTACAGAAAAGGTACTTGCTGAAGAAATTGTACAAAATAGCTTAGACATTGATGAGGTTACACAAGCAGGCAATAAGAAAACAAGTGAAAAGCAAGACATCGAAAGGAAGATCGTTAAGGAAAAAGGAGACACACCTTTCGTTGTCAAAGAAAATAAACCACAAGTTGAAGGGGTTTTGGTTTTAGCAGAGGGAGCAGATGATGTGAATATTAAAAATGCCATTATACAATCGGTATCTTCACTCCTAGATGTCCCAGTACATAAAATTGCAGTTTATAAGATGGTCAATAACTAAGGGGGTTTATAAAGTATGTTCCAATTTAAAAGAAATCAAGTCATTGTAACAGTCCTTGTATTTATGATAGCCATTGCAGCTTATTTAAGTCTAACGGAAGCACCTACTAATTTAACGGTGCCTGATGTAGCAGATAGTGATGGTCTTACAATTGATATTGCAGATGCAGAGATTGACCAGGACTTCTTTGATGCATTTGGTGTGATGGAAACTTTACCACCAGATGGAGATGATGCTCTGATCGGTATGGAGTCTGTAGAAGTTTCTACACCAGGCAACACCGTTGGTACTAAAGAAGTAGTCATTGCGAAGAAAGATGCATCTCAAGAGAATGTTGCAACAGTAGATAGTAAAAATGTAGATGTAAGCTACTTCGCTGAAGAAAAAATGCTTAGAGAGCAATCTCGTGCAAAACAAATTGAAACATTAAACGAATACGTTGCAGATCCAAATTTAGACAAAGAATCTAAATCAAAAGCTGCAAACGACCTTTTAACGATTCAAGAACGTATTGAAAAAGAAACAGGCGCAGAGTCTCTTCTTCGTGCAAAAGGATTTAAAGATGTATTTGTAAGAATGGATGCAGACACAGTAGATGTGGTTGTCAATAAAGAAGAAGCTTTAACAGATGGCGAAATTGCTCAAATCGAAGAAATTGTTCAGAGAAAAACAGGTTATACAGTTGGACAAATTAAAATTTCTTGTCTCAAAGTTAACAATCAAACAGCTAATAAGTAAGAAATGCTCCTCTAATACCTACAAAAAGAGTGAGATAGTCGAATTTTTATTCGATTATCTCACTCTTTTTGTATAATCTAATTTGCAACTTGGGTATATTTTGATATAATAAGGATAAATGGAAAGCATCTTTAGAAAGCCTACATGTATAAATGCTAGTAAGTTGGGTATTTCTATAATAAAGAAAAATGGGAGGCAATTACTGTGGAAGATAATAAAGTGATTGATGTAGATTTAGAGTTAAATTTAGATGGATATGCAGAAAATAAAGAAGCAGGCGAAGTTCAAATTGCTGACGATGTCATCGCGGTTATTACAGAAATTGCTGCTTTAGAAGTAGAAGGTGTATGTGCCATTGCAGGTGCTAAAAATGATATTGTTCAAACAATTCGTGGTAAAAAAGCATCAAAAGGCATCAAAATTGAAGTGAATGAAGATGAAGTACATGCAACATTAGCGCTTGTCGTAAAATATGGCATTAAAATTCAAGGGACTTGTTTAAAAGTACAAGAAAAAGTTAAAAATTCTATTGAAACAATGACAGGTCTTAACGTACAATCAGTAGATGTGCATGTTGTTGGGGTAGACTTTACACAAACGAAACCTCAAGAAGAACACTAATTTGTTGAGCTAACCTTAAAGGGTTAGCTTTCATTAATAAGGAGATAAATAATGACAAGACGTGAAGCTAGAGAATTAATCATGAAAATGCTCTATGAAATGAGTTTTCAACCTGAAAAAAGTCCAGAAGTCGTATTAACAAACTACTTAAATGAAGCAAAAGGTAAAGTTAAAGAGTTCATTATAAATGAATTTAAAGGAATCATCGAGCACCAAGAAGAAATTGATACAATCATTACAAATAACTTACAAAACTGGTCAATCAGTCGTATGGCTAAAGTGGATCATATGCTTCTTCGTATGGCAACTTATGAACTTAAATGGGGCCAAGATATCCCAGATAAAGTAGCGATTAACGAAGCTATCGAAATTGCTAAAGTTTATAGTACAGATAAATCACCTCAGTTCATTAACGGTATTCTCGGAAACATCGCCAAGTCTATTGAGGCATAGGTATGAAGCGCAAAATCGTAGCTGTCTCAGAAATTAACCGTTATGTAAGTCGTCTATTAGAAGAAGATTATTTGTTATCAGATGTATGGCTTTCGGGAGAGGTTTCAAACTGCAAGTATCATCAATCGGGACATATTTATTTTACAATCAAGGACCCCTTTGGAAGCTTAAGTGCAGTCATGTTTAGTAAAGATGCAGCTACATTAGATTTTGTTTTAAAAGAAGGGCTGAAAGTGTATGTGAGAGGGCGACTTGCTCTTTATGAAAAAACAGGACAATTTCAGTGCTATGTATGGGAAATTGAAAAGCAAGGTCAAGGAACACTTTACGAACAGTTTGAAAGACTAAAAAAACAACTAAGTGACGAAGGACTTTTTGACCCACATTATAAAAAAGCTATTCCAACTTATCCGAGTAAAGTAGGCATTATTACATCAGCAACAGGTGCTGCCATACAAGATATTTTGCAAGTTTCAAGAAGAAGAAACAATGCGATGCCTTTGTACATTTATCCAACGCATGTACAAGGTGAGTATGCAGTAAGCGAAATTGTAGAAGCTATAGAACGTGCTAACTGCGAGCAACTTGTAGACGTTCTCATTGTAGGACGTGGAGGTGGCTCTATAGAAGACTTGTGGTGTTTTAATGATGAGCGGGTGGCACGCGCCATATTTGCTTCACAAATCCCCATTGTTTCTGCAGTGGGACATGAGGTGGATTTTACAATTTCAGATTTTGTAAGTGATATGAGGGCTCCAACACCTTCTGCAGCTGCAGAACTTGTAGTGCCTGACAAAGAAGCTTATCTTCTAAAACTTGAAAGAAGTCGTAGCCTACTTAAGCATCATGTAGAGAAACACTTACAAGATGAAACAAGAAGACTTGAGCATTTACTTTCAAGACCTGTTTATAAGCATAAAGAAAAATATTTTGCAGACCTTAAGATTACACTAGATTATAAGGTCGAGGCTTTAAACCATAATTTTGAGAAGCAACTGGCACTAGCGGGCACCACTTTGAATGCGCGCATAGGACAGTTAGAAAAGCTTTCACCCCTTTTAACTTTAAAAAGAGGCTATAGCTTTACAACAACTACGAACGGTCAGGTTCTGACCTCTACAAGTCAAGTTGAAGTAGGCGACTGCGTTCAAGTTGAAGTAACAGATGGCGTACTCTTGGCGAAGGTAGAAAAGAAAGGATAAGCACATGGCTAAAAAAACAACCAAGCATTTTGAAAGTGCAATGGAAGAACTTGAACAGCTTATTTATGCTTTAGAAGAAGGAAAGCTTTCATTAGATGAAAGCATAAAGAGCTATAAAAAAGGGATAGAGCTGGCAGCTTTTTGTACAGATATGTTACAACAAGCGGAACAGCAAGTTTATATTTTAGACCAGAATAAATGGAATAAGATGAATGGGGAAGAGGAAAATGAATAGTAAATTAGAATGCTATAGGGAACAAATTGAAAAGCAACTAGAATCTGCACTACCTACAAACAGTGCAAAATTTGGGGTACTTTACGATGCGATGCGCTATAGTCTATACGCTGGGGGAAAGCGCATTAGACCTATTTTAATGAAACTAAGCTTTGAAGCTGTGGGTGGTGAAGGTGACATTGCACCTTATCTATGTGCGATTGAGATGATTCATACGTATTCACTTATCCATGATGACTTACCTGCTATGGACAACGATGACTTAAGACGTGGTAAGCTAACCAATCACAAAGTGTTTGGAGAAGCAACAGCTATCTTAGCTGGAGATGCACTACTTAACGAAGCCTTTACTTGGATGTTGCAAGATGCACTAGAACATGATGATATGAGACGTGTACAAGCAGCACATACACTTGCAGAAGCCAGTGGAAGTGAGGGCATGATAGGTGGGCAAATTCTAGACATGCAAAGTGAGAATAAAGTCATTACCTTAGAAGAGCTTCAAGCAATTCATGTACATAAAACAGGTGCATTAATTGCAGCAGCTGTGAAGATGGGTGCCCTTCTTGGTGGAGGTAGCCCAGAAGAAGTCACAGCCTTAACGTTTTATGGGAAATATTTAGGGCAAGTTTTCCAAATTGTAGATGATGTACTTGATAAGACCTCTACCAATGAAGAACTTGGAAAACCTGTTAAGAGCGATGTGAAAAACAATAAAAATACGTATCTTTCTTTCTACGATGTGGATACTTGTTATCAAATAGCAGAGGACTTAACAGTCAAAGCCATTAAGTGTCTTGAGCGCGTACAAGGCGATACAACATTACTTGAACAGCTAGCAACTCGCTTAGTTCATAGGAAGAATTAGGGGGGACCCATGAGAGCATTAACAGAAATCTTTAGTAATAGTCTTTTGATGGTAGCACTCTTAAGCTGGCTTGTGGCACAAGTACTCAAGGTGCTTTTGACTTTAGTGAATGAACATCGCTTAGATTTTCATAAGCTTGTGGCGTCTGGTGGGATGCCAAGTTCACATAGTGCCATTTCTACTTCTTTAGCGATAGGAGTGGGGCAACTTCATGGTTATGATAGTGCTTTATTTGCTATTGCAGCAGTGTTAAGTTTTATTGTGATGTATGATGCTGCCAATGTACGCCTTGAAGCAGGAAAACAAGCAGCACTTTTAAATCGTATTATCGATGTCATGCAAGACCCAAATGTCACACTAGAAGTACGTCTTAAAGAGCTTTTAGGACATACACCACTGCAAGTAGCAGCAGGTGCTGTGTTGGGTATAGTAATGGCTTTAATTCTTATACCTTAACTAGAAGAGTGGCATTTGCCACTCTTTTCCACTAAAAAAATAAAATTATAAAAAGTGATGGATAGATAAAATGTTAAAAACATTAAATAGGATTAAAAGTGTAGAAGATTTGAAAACGTTAAATACAGATGAACTTCAAGTCTTGGCAAAAGAGATTAGACAGTTCTTGATTCAATCTCTTTCACGTACAGGAGGACACTTAGCGTCAAACTTAGGCGTAGTAGAACTCACTTTAGCGCTCCATTACATCTTTGATTCCCCACAAGATAAAATGATTTGGGACGTAGGACATCAAGCTTACGTACACAAAATTTTAACAGGGCGAAGAAAAGGGTTTAAAACATTACGTAAAACTGATGGAATGAGTGGGTTCCCAAAACGTAAAGAGAGTGTACATGATGTGTTTGAAACAGGTCATAGCTCGACTTCAATTTCAGCCGCACTAGGGATGGCAGTAGCCCGTGACCTAAAAGGTGAAGACAGCCATGTCATTGCTATTATCGGAGATGGTGCCTTAACAGGTGGTATGGCCTATGAAGCAATGAATAATGCGGGAAGAGGACACAGCAATCTTATTGTTATCCTCAATGATAACGAAATGAGTATTTCAGAAAATGTAGGGGGGATGAGTAGACACTTAAATCACCTCCGTTCAAATAAGGATTACTTGCGTGCAAAAGAGGATATTGAAGGCTTACTTCACAAAGTGCCAGTGGTTGGGACTCGACTTGTAGATGTGGTACGCAAAACCAAAGAAGGGGTGAAAACCATTCTTGTGGAGAACACTTTGTTTGAAGAAATGGGCTTTACTTATTTAGGGCCTATAGATGGACATAATATGTCTGACCTTATAGAAATTCTTAATAATGCAAAAGCTATGGAAGGCCCTGTACTTATTCATGTAAAAACGCTTAAAGGTAAAGGCTACAAACCAGCAGTAGAACAGCCAAGTGCCTATCATGGTGTAGGACCTTTTGACTATAAATTAGGTATAGTACCTAAAAAGTCTAATGCCTATACGTTTTCAGATGCCTTTGGCTATGCCATGGTCAGCTTAGGGGAACAGGATGATACAATATTGGGGATTACAGCAGCTATGTCAGATGGAACAGGACTGAATCATTTTGAGAAACAGTTTCCAAACCGTTTCTTTGATGTAGGGATTGCCGAGCAGCATGCGGTGACTTTTGCAGCAGGTCTTGCAGCAAGTGGGTTTAAACCTGTATTTGCAGTATATTCTTCATTCTTGCAACGTGCTTATGACCAAGTACTTCACGATGTAGCCCTTCAAAATCTCCCCGTTGTATTTGGCATTGACCGAGCAGGCCTGGTAGGTGAAGATGGAGCAACGCATCAAGGGATATTCGATATAGCCTTTTTAAGCAATATACCGAATATGACTATTCTTTCAGTGAAAATGCCAGAAGAGATGGAGGCGGCACTTAAATATGCCATAAGCCTACATGCACCAGTAGCCGTTCGTTATCCTCGTGGAACAGTGACCTTAGATAAAAAGTATCAAATTGACTATAAAAATGGCGATTTAGTAACATTAGAGGAAGGTGAAAATATCGTACTTCTTGCAACAGGAAAAATGGTGCAACAAGCACTAGAAGTGAGGCAAGCACTAGAAAGTTGTGGCTTACAAGTAGCTGTTGTAGAAGCACCTTGCGTTGTGCCAATTGATGAAAAGGGACTAGAAGACATAACCTGTCAGTATTCATGTATCTTTACTATGGAAGACCATGTTTTAAAAGATGGATTTGGTGCACAAGTGGCACAGTGGATGGCACTTAATAGCAAAACTAATACATTCTATAGCTTTGCTTATAAAACAGGTATTGTAGAACATGGAGATATTCCATCTTTACTCGAAAAAGAAGGTTTATCCTTACATCATATGACGACTAAAATTATAGAAATCACAAAGAAAGAGAGAGCATAATGGCAGATAAAGAAAGACTAGACGTTCTCATTGCAAACCGTGGGCTTGCAGAATCTAGAGAGCGTGCAAAAGCGTATATTATGGCAGGCGTTGTATACGTCAATGGACAAAAGGAAGATAAAGCAGGATTAAAAATAGATGTAACCTCCAATATTGAAGTGCGTGGAAAAATGCGCTATGTAAGCCGTGGAGGCTTCAAGCTTGAAAAAGCTATGGCACAGTTTCCAATTACTTTAAACGACAAAATCTGTATGGATGTGGGTGCTTCTACAGGCGGGTTTACAGACTGTATGCTTCAAAATGGTGCAGTGAAAGTATATGCTGTTGATGTAGGATATGGACAATTAGCATGGAAACTTCGTGCGGATGAAAGAGTTGTGTGCATGGAAAAAACCAATATGCGCTATGTCACTCACACAGAAATTCCAGATGAAATTGAATTTAGTTCAATCGACGTTTCTTTTATTTCTTTGACAAAAATATTACTTCCTGTATATAATTTACTTAAAGATGGAGCAGAAGTGGCAGCACTCATTAAGCCACAATTTGAAGCGGGTCGTGAGCAAGTTGAAAAACATGGAGTAGTTAAAGATTCTAAAGTACACAAACAAGTTATTTTAAAAGTATGGGAATATGCACTGAGCATTGGATTTAGTGTACATGGACTAGATTTCTCACCTATTAAAGGACCTGAAGGTAACATTGAATACTTAATCTATCTTAAAAAAGATGCAGAAGCTGAAAGTGGCTTAGACAAAGAAGTATTGTCAGAACAAATTGTAAAGGCGTCACATGATTCATTATAGGCAGGTGGGATAAATGAAACGTATTGGGATTGTCCCAAATCTCTTAAAAGATAAAGACCTTGAAACAACTAAGCGTGTCGTTACGTGGCTTTTAAATAATGAAATAGAAGTCTATATTGCTTATCATATTGGCTCCCTACTCGATGAGAGTCTACACCTTGTAGAAGAAGAAGTCATTTACAAAGAGTGTGAAGCAATCATCGCAATAGGCGGAGATGGCACTATTTTAAGTGTTGCTCAAAAGGCATGTCTGTATGATTTGCCAATCATGGGGATTAACCTTGGGAGACTAGGATTTTTAGCAGATGTGGAAACTTCAGAAGTACAAGAACTTTTACCTAAACTTATTCAAAACCAATATATTATTGATGAGCGTATGATGCTTATGGTGAAGGTCATAGAGCCTTCTGGAGAAGCTCATAAGTTCCAGGCTTTAAATGACATTTATGTAGCACGTGGAAGTTCTTCTAGAATTTCTGAATTTGAGATTAAGGTCAATGATCAGTTCTTGGACATCTATCCTGCAGATGGTATTATTTTTGCTACACCTACAGGGTCTACAGCCTATAACTTGTCAGCAGGGGGGCCTATTGTGTCCCCATCTACACATCAAATCATGATTACACCTATTTGCCCTCACTCAATCTATTCACGTGCAGTCATTGTAGCAGATACAGACCACATTGACATCAAAACCAATAACTATGATGGCACGGTACTCGAGCTTGTAGTGGATGGACAAATGAAAATGAATATTACCCCAATGCATCGGATTGAAATACAAAAAGCATCGTATACAACTAAGTTAATCAAACTTTCTGACTTGCATTTTTTTGAAATCCTAAGAAAAAAAATAGTGGAGAGGCGTAAATAAACTATGGGAATGAAAGAACAAAGACAGTCGAAAATATTAAGTCTTATTCAAAGACAAGAAATAGAAACACAAGAGGAACTGGCAGAAAACTTAGAAAAAGCAGGCTTTAAGGTTACACAAGCAACTGTTTCTCGTGATATTCGTGAGTTGAAGTTGACAAAAGTTGCTTCAAAAAATAATGCTCAAAAATATGTGGCCCTTGCAAACTACGAAAACCAAATTTCAGAAAAAGTCATTCGCGTGTTTAAAGCAGGATTTGTTTCAATGGATGTGGCACAAAACATCTTGGTCATCCGCACATTAACAGGTATGGGGAATGCAGTAGCAGCAACTATAGATGCTTTTAACCATGAGGAAATTGTAGGTACATTAGCAGGTGATGACACTATTTTTTGTGCAATCCGTGATCTTGAAGAAATGGGCAATGTGATTGACAAATTCCAAGAAGTTTTAAACTCTTAATAAGGAGAGATGAGATGCTTACTTGTTTACATGTAAGAAATATTGCACTTATTGAGGAGATTACATTAGACTTCCATCCGCATCTTAATATTTTTACAGGAGAGACAGGCGCTGGGAAGTCTATGCTCATTGACTCGATTCAATTTGCAATAGGCAATCGTACGTCTAAGCAAATTATTCGTAAAGGTGAGCAATGTGCTTATGTACGCCTAACTTTCTGTGATGAAAAGGGGTTTGGCATACATTATTTAGAGGAACAGGGTTATCCTTATACAGAGCAGACCATAGAAATGGAGCGTATCTTATACGTTTCAGGACGTACAGTGTATAAAATCAATGGTGTGACGTGTACGAGACAACAAGTGAAAGAGCTAGCAGCCCTTTTAATTGATGTACATGGACAACATGAACCTCAATCCCTTTTAGATGTATCTACTCATATTGGCATGCTAGATAGCTTTGGTGATGAAGCCTTCCTAGACTTAAAGGAACGATATAAAACACAATATGAGCGTCTTGTAGCGGTTAGACAAGAGCTTGATAGAATCAGCACAGATGACCGTAAGAAGTTACAAATGCAAGATATGCTAGAATTTCAAATCAATGAAATTACAGCATGTAATTTGAAGGCAGATGAAGAAGAAAACTTAAAGAGTCAGTATGATGTTTTGTCCCATGCAGAGAAAATCTTAATGCAATGTCAAAAAGCCTATGAAGCCTTAGAAGAAGGTGGAGGACATCAAGCTGGCGCACTAGAACTTGTAGGACGTGCAACACAACATATTCAAGATGTGAGTAACATCAATGAAGAGCTAGGCAGTTTGCATGCAAGGCTATTAGCAGCAGAAGCCGAAATGCAAGACATTACTTATCAGATGAGACGTTTTGTAGATCAAATTGAGTATTCTCCAGAGCTGTTACAAGAGATTCAAACAAGACTGGATACAATTTACCGCTTAAAGCAAAAATATGGTAGCTCTATTGCTGAGATTTTAACGTATCAAGCTAACTGCGAAAAAGAGCTAGAAGAACTACTAGGGAGTACTGAGAACAAAGAAAAGCTTGAAAAAGAAGTGGAGCGTTTAGAAGAAGTATTAGCAGCACTTGCTCAAGACTTGAGTTTAAAACGTCAAGCTGTTGCAAGTGCTATAGAGGTGCAAATCAATGAACACTTACATGACTTACAGATGCCTCATGCGGAGTTTAAAGTTGCTGTAGAGGTACAGACAAGCTTTAATAGGAATGGGCAAGACGGCGTAGAGTTTTTAATCCGAACCAACTTAGGTGAGGATATGCATGGATTAGCTAAAATTGCATCAGGTGGGGAAATCTCACGTGTTATGTTAGCTATCAAGACGGTACTTGTATTGGGTGATACTATTGAAACGGTTATTTTTGATGAAATTGATACAGGAATTAGTGGTGTAGCTGCTCAAAAGGTAGGGGAAAAACTGGCGGTTATTTCTAGAATGCGTCAAGTCATTTGTATTACCCATTTACCTCAAATTGCAACTATGGGTGACCAAAACTACCTGATTGAAAAGACCGTGGTTGATAACCATACAAAGACACATCTCAGCACAATTTGTGAAGAAGAACTGCAAAAGGAGCTTTGTCGCTTAATGGGTGGACTGATGACAGAAAGTACCTTAAAAAGTGCAAAAGAACTTAAAGAAACAGCAAATACGTATAAAAAAGGCATCGTGTAAACGGTGCCTTTTTTATGCAAATCTTACCTTGGTAACTCTTGAATAAATGTATTTGTAAAAGGAGAATTTAAAGATATGACAGCGTAAATAGCAAAGACAGGATGTGCAAAATGAGACAGAAAAAACAATATAAAAAACTGCTTTGCGGTCTATCACTTCTAATTTGTTTATTGATAGGCAGCCCATTTATCTTTTCTTATGTGTTCCCAAATCATATTCAACTTGCCCAAGGTAGCTCCTATGAAAAAGTCGTAGACTGGCCTTTATGTGCAAAAAAAGCGATGGATGACAACCTGCAGATTTCTTTACTGGGTTATATTCCACTCAAAACGGTTAATGTGGATGTCGTCAAACCTAAAGCCGTCGTGCCTTGTGGACAGCTTATTGGAGTAAAAGTAGAGTCAGAAGGGATTTGTGTACTTGGTACAAGTCCTTTTACAAGCGAAGAAATAGAAGTATCTCCTTGTAAAAATAAACTTTTTAAAGGGGATATGATTTTAAAAGTAGAAAAAGTAGAGATAGAGTCTAAAGAACATTTGAAAGAACTCGTAGAAGCTTCAAATGGAGAAGCGTTAATGGTTGAGGTAAAAAGGAAAGATGAAATTTTAGAAGTAAGTATTCGTCCAGCGTATTGTGAAAGTGAGTCAGTTTATAAATTAGGCCTATGGGTAAAAGATAGTGCCCAAGGAATAGGAACACTTACTTATTATGACCCTGAAAGTAAAGTTTTTGGGGCGTTAGGACATGGTATTAACGATACAGACCTGAAAAAGTTACTTCCAGTGAAAACAGGAGAGGTCACAAAAACAGCTATCACAGCCATCCACAAGGGGGAAAAAGGTGAGCCAGGTGAACTTAAAGGAATTATAGAGTACACGCCTAAAAATATTTTAGGAAGTATTGCAAATAACACAGCACTCGGTATTTTTGGCAGTCTTAACAGACGAGGCGAAAATTTATTTAAAAATAGTGCTATGCCCATTGCGTATCAAAATGAAATTGTAGAAGGAGAAGCTTGTATTTTAAGCAATATATTAGGTAATGAAGTCAGAAGTTACGAGGTCATGATTAAGAAAGTCTCTCGTTATACTACAGAGCCTGCAAAAGGTATGGTCATTCAAATTACAGATCCAACCCTTTTAGAGATGACCAATGGTATTATTCAAGGAATGAGTGGAAGTCCTATTTTACAAAATGGTAAAATAGTAGGTGCTGTAACTCATGTATTTATTCAAGACCCCACAAAAGGATACGGAATTTTCATTGAAAATATGATTAATAATGAAATAAAATAGATTTTACTGTAAAAAAAGTCCTATATGTAAGAATATGGTATTGATTTAATTTTTATAATTAGATATAATATTATTAGATTTTAGTAAAACATTGTACTTATATAGCTAGGGGGAGTCATTTTGCAAGAGAAAAAAATTAGAATCGTGTTGGCTGATGATAATAGAGATTTTAGCCAAATTTTAAAAGAATTTTTGAATAAGCAAGAAGATATGGAAGTAGTTGGGGTAGCAGCTAATGGTTTAGAAGCATGTGAACAAATTAAAGCTTTACTACCAGATGTTTTAATCTTAGATGTGATTATGCCTTATTTAGATGGTATTGGTGTCCTTGAAAACCTTCAAAGTATGGATCCAAATCATAAACCATTAGTTGTCATGCTCTCAGCAGTAGGGCAAGATAAGATTACAGAACGTGCTTTATCATTAGGTGCAGCCTACTACATTGTCAAACCATTTGATATGGATACATTGACAACACGTATTAGACAGCTTAAAAACATGACAAGTAGTATCAGACAAACGAGTGAACCGACACCAACGTCTGTTACACACTCATCATCTATTTTCCAAACAACAAGTGTCAAACCACAAACACGTCCAGTGGTTACACCACATAGTTTAGAAACAGAAGTAACCAATGTTATTCATGAAATTGGAATTCCAGCACATATCAAAGGGTATCAATACTTACGTGATGCTATTATTATGGCAATCAATGATATGGATATTCTCAATTCCATCACAAAACAACTGTATCCAAACATTGCGAAAAACTACAATACGACGCCAAGTCGTGTAGAACGTGCTATTCGTCATGCTATTGAAGTGGCATGGAGTAGAGGCAAGATGGATACTATTGATCAACTCTTTGGTTATACTGTAAACAATGGAAAAGGAAAACCTACTAATTCTGAGTTTATCGCACTAATCGCTGATAGATTAAGACTTGAACTTCAAGTAGGGTAAAGTGTTGGGAATACTAGAGATGTGAGAAATCATGAAACCAACTAATATTTTTATTAGTTAGTCTATAAGCAGATTTTTTCATGGCTAGGCCAACGAACATTTTAAGAATGACCTATAAACTCTCTTGATTTATTGAATAGTAAAAATTTCAATAAATCAAGAGAGTTTTTGCATGTTTACAGAGCTTTTTATCGTTTAGTACTTTTAGCAATTGGTATAGGGGGAGTAGTGAGGATAATAAGCCTATGAGGGTGTAGACAAGGGGGTCAAAGAAGAGGTATAGTATAGGAGTAGATTTTATAAAAGGAGTTTATACCATGGATAAAGAAAATATAAAACCAATTCAGCAACAAGAAACAGAAAGTATCACATATGATGAAGCTTTTACAAAGTTAAGAGCTTTTATTCAAAAAACAAGACAAGAAGAGCATGCACAGCAAGAAGCTGAAAAAGGTGAGCAACCTCATGCTTAAAATAAAGCGTATTTTAGGAGGCACAGGTTTATTGGCCTGTGCTTTCCTTATAGGATGTGGAAATCAGCAAGTAGAAGTGCCGTTAAAGGCGGGAAGTGCTACAACCCAGAGTGTAACTGGCGGAGTAGGAGAAAGTGCCACAGCGGGGCAAGAAGGCGTAACTGAGGTAGGTGAGAAACCTTATCTTAATGATTTGCAAGCACCCGAGGGTGTAGATTATATCATAGAAGATGAAAACTTTGTACAAGATATGGACCAGCTCTATATGGGTTTAGATGATTATGTAGGAAGAACGTTGCAGTATGAAGGGATGGTGAGTGAAATGGATCCAGGCCGCTATACTGTCATTAGGATCTATGATATGGGACATGAAGACCATGCCCATGAAATTTTTGTAGGGCTAGATACTACCTATGAAGGGACATGGCCAAAAGATGGAACATGGGTGCGTGTAGTAGGTACAGTGGCAGTGGGTGAGCCGGTAAATGAGGGAGAAGAACCTTTTCCAGTGCTTGTAGTGAGTGAATTAGTAGAAATTCCTCCAGGACTTGAAAAGGTAACGCATTAAGAAAAAAGACATTCTTAACATAAAAAGTTGACCCTAGAGCAAACTAGCGCTAGGGTCTTGTTATGAAACAGAAAGAGGATAACTATGGAAAGAAGAATTGACTTAACAGAGGGACATATGATCGGAAAGCTGATTAAACTGGCCCTTCCAATTATGGGGACGTCATTCATCCAAATGGCGTATAACATGACAGATATGATTTGGATTGGACGTGTAGGCAGTAGTGCTGTAGCAGCAGTAGGGACAGCAGGGTTCTTTACTTGGCTAGCTATGGCGTTTATTATGATTTCAAAAGTGGGGGCAGAGATTAAAGTAGCCCAAAGTATTGGAGAAAAGGACTTAGAAGGTACCAAGCACTACATTACAAGTGCAGTACAAGTAAACTGTGTATTGGCCATCTTCTATGGCATTGCATTATTGATTCTGGCGGACCCTTTGATTGGTTTCTTCCAACTAGGGGATGCCCATATTATAGAAATGTCTAAGACATACTTAGTTGTCATGGCATTAGGTATGGTTTTTTATTTTATGAATCCAGTGTTTACTGCTATTTTCAATGGACTTGGAGATAGTAAGACACCTTTTATTATTAATACTATTGGACTTGTTTTTAATATGGTATTTGACCCAGTCTTGATTTTAGGATTAGGCCCTATTCCAGCAATGGGTGTATTCGGTGCCGCACTTGCTACCGTAGTAGCACAAGTTGTGGTAACAGTATGCTTTATCATTGTACTTGCTAAGCGTAAAGAAAGTTATTTACATATTAATCTATTTGCAAAACCTGAGTGGCAAGCCATTAGAACTTTATGTGTGATTGGTTTCCCAGCAGCAGTACAAAGTGGGCTCTTTACTTTGTTCTCTATGGTTATTGGACGTATTATTGCCGTATTTGGTCCTGTACCTATAGCCGTTCAAAAGGTAGGCTCACAAATTGAGGCCATCTCTTGGATGACGGCGGGAGGCCTTTCTACAGCGCTTGGAACTTTCACAGGGCAAAACTATGGTGCAGGCAAATATGACCGTATTGAAAAGGGATACCGTGTGACTATGGGGCTTTCTATCGTCTTAGGACTTTTTGCAACGATATTACTTGTAGGCTTTGGTCGTGGTCTGTTTAGTATTTTTATTCCAGAAGCAGATGCCATTGCTGGAGGCGAAGTTTACTTACGTATTTTAGGATATTCTCAACTTTTTATGTGTATGGAAATTACGACAACAGGTCTGTTCAATGGACTTGGAAGAACCTATATCCCTTCTGTAATGAGTATTATTTTGACAGGAGCGCGCATACCGATGGCTTATATCCTTTCACAGCCTAATGTCCTTGGCATTGATGGGGTGTGGTGGAGCATTACCATTAGTAGTGTTGTTAAAGGTCTTGTCATTGTAGGAATTTTAATTTATTTAGTGAAGCGTAATAAGTTGTACAAAGAGAGAGTAGCCTAGGCTACTCTTTTATACTACGCATACATTTTATGTTATTTAGTTTATAAAAAATAAAAAGTTAAAGGAGGCTTAAAATGTATTACTCAAATTGTATAGAAGCGATTTTTATGAGCCGTCCCAACCGTTTTATTGCTTACTGTGAAGTTGGGGGCGAAGAGGTGAAAGTCCATGTAAAAAATACAGGACGTTGTAAGGAACTTTTGATTCCAGGTGTCACTGTCTACTTAGAACATAGTGATAATCCAAGTCGTAAGACTGCCTATTCCCTCATTGCGGTAAGAAAGGGCGAACGATTGATCAATATGGATTCTCAGGCACCGAATAAGGTAGTATATGAAGCACTTAAGAATGGAAGCTTAAGCTTGCCTGGATTAGAAGGTGTACTGACACATATTCAACCTGAGAAGACGTACAAGGATTCACGTTTTGATGTTTACTTAGAGACAGATAAAGAAAAAGTCTTTGTAGAAGTAAAAGGTGTAACTTTAGAAGAAGAAGGCATCGTAAGATTCCCGGATGCACCAACTGAAAGAGGCAAAAAACATGTGTATGAACTCATGGATGCCTTGCAACAGGGTTACAAGACGTATGTCCTTTTTGTCATCCAAATGGAAAGGGTTAACTATTTTACACCTAATGTGGTCACTCATGCGGCATTTGCCGAGGCCTTACGTGAAGCAGCTGGGAAAGGTGTGCAAATTTTGGCCTATGACTGTGTGGTGGCACCAGGTGAGTTAACACTTGGGCAGCCTGTGGTGGTTAAACTTTAAACGTATAAAGTAAAGACTATCAAGAAAGAGGTCAAAGAATGAAAAAAATAAAGATTTTACAGGCATAGGGTAAAGAGGAACGTTTGAAACTAGAATTTTAGCCGCTTAAAAGTTTTCAAAAGGAGGATGAACACCTTAACTGAAACAAGCATATAGTGAACTAAATATATATATATAGAAGGTGAGGGGATGTGGCTATTCAAGCGTATCAAATTACGCGTTAGTGAAATGCAAAAGATCAGTAAGTATATAAGGGTAGACTGTAAATTTTTAATCATTGCATTTTTTATGTGTTTGCTCCCCATATGCATTGCTTCTTTTGCGAAGGGGATTAGTGACCATGGGAACATGATTATCATTCGAACTATGTTTTCATCTCTTTTAGGCTACATTATAGAAAATATAACAAACAGTGATAAAAACAAGAAGTCAGATAAATGCATAGGCAAGACAAGTACAATAGGTTTTGATGTGAATAAAGATCAGGAAGAGACAAAAACAAGCGTTGTAAACAAGAAATCTAATGGCATAGGAGAATCTACACAAGATAAAACAGGACCTGCAGAGGACCCAGAAATCAATACAATTATCACGGAACTTGAGAACAATCAGGAACAAATGCCTGAACTGAGAATACTCATTATCGGCCACATCCTCCTCTTTATAACACTTATCTTAATCGCAGGCATCCTTGTACAGGTAGACCAAAATAATCAATCTTTAGTTTTACTCAAGAACACAGCTTTTGCATGTGTTGGATTTTTGATTAGTGCAACGAAGAGTAATATGAACAATAAATAAGTGTAGTTATGGGTATCATGAAAAAAGCATCTCCTAGGAGGTGCTTTTTTGTTTGCTATTGGAATAGAGCCTTTTATTCAAAAAAAGCTTGTAAAAAGTAAAGTTCTAGACTAACTAGACAGTCAAAAGTTTTCTAACTTTAAGAAGCCTGGTGAACCTCATCAAATTCAAGGTCTCCCTGCTTAGATTTAATTATTCGTGTTATGCTTAAATCCTTATTTTTGCCCAAACTGCGAAAAATACTTTTCCTTAAATAACAAGCTACGCTGGCCTCTGACATTATTTCTTTTGAAAGTGTCCTAAGATATCTGAAAGACTTAGGATTCACTTTGCCTGAAAAGTGCATTGCAAGTATCTGTACTCACTAAGATACACTGTTTACCTTGATAAGTTACAAGTACAAAGCGCAGTTCTTGATAAAGCTTTGGGCCCCAGAGAAGATTAATACAGTAATAGCTTACTGTTTCTTCTTTTCCATACATTAAGATTTGTGTCGTTGTAAAAGCATCTTTTTCTGTAGTAAAGAGGTTTTGAAGTTTGACATCAGCACCCTTCTTTGCTGGTCTACCCCTTCCATTTTTTTGACTGGTGAGTGTTCGTAAGCTTTATAGGATATTTTTGCTTTGGCTACTATAGGCCCAAAGATGTATTCAGCTTTAGAACAGTTTTCTGATTCTTGATGGGTCTTTTTATATAATGAAAAAAGGTCGATAAAAAGGATGTCCTATGAGTCGTGTTTAACTGAATGGTTAGAGGAAGAATTGTTAATTTAATAAAATATAGTGTAATTTTATATTAGTGTATGGTATTATAGTATGAAGATTTTAATAATAGAGAGGATGAATAATTTTGGAACCGGATTCGGGAAGTATCATAGGTCAGTTGGTTTTAATACTTTTACTAACAGGAGTGAATGCATTTTTTGCCTCAGCAGAGATGGCAATAGTAGCTGTCAACAAGAACAAGATTAAAAAATTAAGTGAAGAGGGGAATAGTAAAGCTAGATTGCTTGAAAAATTTATTGATGAGCCAAGTCACTTCCTTTCAACGATACAGATTGGAATAACATTAGCAGGTTTTTTCTCAAGTGCATCAGCAGCTACAGGCATATCAGGATATATTGCTAGATCTATACAAGCGCTAGGTGTACCTTATGCTCAAGAAATTTCCATGATAGGTGTTACCCTTTTACTTTCATATTTTACCTTAGTATTTGGAGAGCTCGTGCCTAAAAGAATTGCATTAAAAAAATCAGAAGGTATAGCACTGTTTTCGGTGAAAATCATTTATTTTGTAGCCACAATTGCAAAGCCCTTTATTAAAGTTTTATCATTATCAACAAGTATTGTTTTAAAGTTAACAGGGAATAGTCAAGAGAATATAGAGGAAAAAATATCAGAAGAAGAGATTAGAGCCTTAATTTGTCAATCAGAACATGATGGATGTATTGAAGATGAAGAGAAGAATATGATAGATGGGGTATTTGAATTTAATGATAGAACTGTTAAAGAAATTATGACACCTAGAAAAGACACTTTTATCATTAATGTTGAAAATGATATAGAAGAAATACTAGATAGAATTATGAAATTGAACTACTCGAGAATTCCTGTATATGAGCAAAATATAGATAATATAATAGGCGTACTTTATGTAAAAGATTTACTAGTTGAAGCTAGAAAAGTAGGTTTTCATGCTATAAGCATAAGAAAGATTTTACATGAGCCCTATTTTGTTCCAGAAAGTAAAAAGACAAATGCGCTTTTCAAAAACTTTAAAGAAAAGAAAAATCATATGGCGATACTCATTAATGAATATGGTGGATTCTCTGGTATTGTAACAATGGAGGATTTGATTGAGGAAGTTATGGGAGAAATTCATGATGAGTACGATATAGAAGAAATTGAAATAAAACAAATAGATGAAAAAACTTTTTTAGTAAAAGGATCTATTGCAATTCATGAATTGAATCATAGGTTAGAAATAGACTTATCTTCAGGTGGCTATGATACACTTAATGGCTATCTAACAACACATCTCGGTGAAATACCTGAAGAGAATGTGAGCATTGAATTAGAGCACACCAAGTTTAAAATTAAAAAGGCAAATAGCAGAAGAATTGAACAGATTCAAATAGAGATAAATAAGGATAAATGAAAAAATGGATGCAAAAACAGAATCTCCTTCATACGAGTATTGCCCATTCTGTCATAAACAATTGAGATAGTAAAAATATACATATATTAGGTAGTCCATAGGGACTACTTTTTTATTGGAGAAAACACCATGAAGAAAGTTTGTAGTATGGAAGCTCTTAAGGCATTTTAAATGCACACAAAAAAAAGAGAAACCACTGTATTTTCAATGGTTCCTCTACATTTTAATCGGAATGACCAGACTTGAACTGGCGACCTCCCGCCCCCCAGACGGGCGCCCTACCACCTGGGCCACATTCCGTAGTATTTGCAATGATTTGGGGGATTGTATATGTAAGAAACTTTTCTGGAGACTCCTGTCTCTAAAAATATAATATCACTTTTTTTTAGTATTTTCAAGAGTTTTATATGAACTTTGGAACGCCCGTCCCTTAGAGGAAAAAATAGTATACATTAAATACAGTAAAAATAAGGGCTTCACAATGAAGTGAATAAAAATACATGCATTTTAAAAAAGCAGATTATGAAAAATGTCAACGTAGAGAAAAGCTATTAGAAACACTAGCTAGGCTCTTTTTTTTACTTAGCACACAATATTTCTCACGTTCTGCTTCGGTAAAACTATATTCTTTACTTAATTGAATAAAAGCTGATGGAAATACTCGTTTGGAGATAAGATCATCACGTCCATAGAGCTTTACAACCTCTAGAAATTCTAGGGAGGTTGTATAAACTTGAGTTAGATTAGCTTCATAGTGAGTAGTTGATTGAGAAAAAGTAGGGGTGGTAAGCAGCTCTTTAACAATTTCTTCTTTGAGTAATGCAATTTCCTGCTTAAGTGTCAGATGCCATATATAACTCCTTTTTTGAGATGATATATACTATATATATGTTTGTCTTGGAAAAAAACTACCTAAAAAAGCCATGCTTGTGCATGGCTTTTTTAGGTAGTTTTTTAACAGTTAAAGCAGGGGATTTTTTTTCAGGATAATAAAGAGCACGTTCTTTTACTGTTTACATCAACTATTAAATATGTTGCGATATTATTGTCGATTATTATAGTTAATTGGCAATAATTAAATTATTAAAAGAGGGATTTTTGAAATGAAAACAAAAATTGAAAGTCTTAATGTGTTTAAAAAGGTTGTAATGTCTGTGATGTTAATGTTTGCTTTTATTTTTACATCTACTTCTGTTTTTGCAACTGAACCTAGCTCAAATGATTACCAAACTATCACCTTTTCTAATCTTGAGAGTGTTGGACTAAATGAAAGTATAGAAATGAAAATCACTGATAAAGAGGGTAATCCAGCAACTATTGGAATCGCAAGCGGAAAATGTTGGTTAAAAGGAACCACTACTGGAAGTGATAATGACATTACAGTTACATATCAAATGTAATGCAACTGTATGATTACAACAACTATTTTAGTAGGAACTATATTGATAACACTTATTGTATTGATTCTATTGGTAATATACTTTATTTCTAAAAAATGAAATAGGGTAAAAAGCCCCACAGATAATAAAAAATTATCTTTGACTATATAAATACATAAAAAGATGGAGGATCTTAATAGGTAAGATCCCCCATCTTTTTATGCATTTAGCTATTGGTACTTTTTCATCATTAAATTAAAGGCGTGTAAATAATTATGTGTATTCTCTCTCTTGGAGACAATTAATAACTTAAAGATGGGTAGGTCGTATTATTTAACTTTTGGTCTCCAGAGGCTACATATTTCATACTTGATCTTATTTGGTGAATAATACACCTCTGTAGCTTAGAATTAGGATAAATTGTTCAGCCGTATGAACATTTTTAATCATGATGCTGCCTGAGTTCTCAGCAACATATGAATAAGGAGTATCATATTGTCCGATTTTTGCTCCTTGAGAGCTACAACCGGTAAGCAGAATTGCACAAGTTAATATAAGAAACAGAATAAGCTTTTGATTTAATAAGATGCATTGAGAATCTCCTTTGAATTTAATTTGGCATTGACGCATGAAACAGATGTACTAATGATGGATTCAATATCTGCTACAAATAACCGTAACTGTGGGCACAGATCAATATCGTTATAAGTTAAACTAGAAAAATCTGTTGAATTAGAAGATTTATTTGGATACCTTATGTCCACGTGTAGAGAGTAAATTTCAATTTTGTTATCGTCTAAAAAATTGTTAATGAAAGGTAAGGTAAGATTTTTAGTGGAGTATTTTCTAAGTAGTTGTTGAAGTTCCGAGTCTATCCAAGATTGATCAGATAATTCTAGTACTAAGTTGTCTAGATGATGATTCTTAGGAATAGCCTTGTCGGAGAGAGAAATCAAACCTTTTACTAATAGTTCTAATCCATGAAAAAACAAAAAAAGAGAAGGAGGTAAAGTATTAAAGTCACTCCATTTTGTATCCTCTGTGTATTTTTTTGCAAAGATTCATCTGTAGAACTACCCGAATATACGCATATCCATTTGTTATCAGTCGCTAACATCTTATTCACTAATAGTGATGTTATATTTAAAAATAAAATAGTTTTATTTTGTAGTTTATTATAAGAAGCATTTTATAGTTGTATGTCTGTTAAGACATGCTATACTTATAGTAAAAGTTTTAAAGAGGTGAAAAAGTTATGGCACTTGATTATTCAAATGACAATAGTAAAGAAGAAATCATTAATGGTGTAATTTACAATATGTCTCCTTTAGCAGATGTAAGGCATAGTATGGTTATCAATCGATTGAACGGAAGAATCTCTATACATTTACTGAACAGTACTTGTGACGTTCATGCAGACAATGTTTACTTATATGTAGATGAAAATAATAGAGTCATTCCTGACCTGATGATTGTTTGTGATCGTTCAAAATATAAGAATAATGGTTATCATGGTGTGCCTAAGTTTATTGTAGAAGTATTAAGTAGTAGATATATTAAAAATGATCGCGTAGAAAAGATGGCACTCTATAGCAAAATAGGGGTTCAAGAATACTGGATCGTAGATTATAAAGCAAAAAGAATAGAAGTTTATGATCTAAAAGATGGTAGTTATGTATTAGATGAAACTTATACTTTAGAACTTGATAAAGAAGCAGAAGATTATAATGAAGAGATAAGTGTAAAGCTTAAAACCTTTCCTTTAATAGAAATTAAGCTAAAAGAAATATTTGATTTTGAATGGAATAGATAGTCAAATAATAATGTAGTGCTTTCTTTAATGTTAAGGCCATAGGCACAGTTTGTGTCTTTCTATTCTTAGTATGGCGATAGAAGATTGAATTATTTTCAAAGTTAAAATCTTGTATCTGCATATGTGTAAGTGTAGAGATACGACATCCGGTAGCAACTAAGATGTTTACAGCTACCCAGTTCCTAATTTCAGCAAAATCAGTAGTAGTAGGTTTAGTTAAAAGTCTTTTAAGCTCTTCAGTGGTATAACAGTCTTTAGTAAGTTCATAGTCCTTCTTTATAGGGAATTTAAATTTCTTATCAATATAGCCATTTTCAAGTAACCAGTTGCAATATGTTCTTACTCTTCGTAAGTGTGTTGAAACGGTTACTTTATTTTTATATTTGTTATTTAACAACTGGACATATTCAGAGCCTGTAAAAAATTTTGTGTAAACGATTAAAGACTCTTCCTTGAGGCAAT
>NZ_JAVVQU010000025.1:0-45308 GCF_036655075.1 Niameybacter sp.
ACTTCATAATTTCTTTTAACATCATTTTTGATGCGCTATCTTGATTCTGAGTGATTTCCAGTTTCCCACGCTCAGCTAACTTAATTGTAAAAATTCTCCCTTCTTCAATTTTTCCCGTTTCAATTAATGGCATTTTCATCATTGCTGTTTCTGCAAAAAAATAAAATCCTTTTTCCATAGGTTGAAAGTCCTCAAAAAACAAATATGATGTTATTTCATTCATTCAAAATCCCCTATCGTATAAAAATTAGCGATTATATTTTTAACTATATTTTCTATCTTCTTACTTATATTATATCTAATTTTTTACAATTTACAATTAAAAACACTCAACAATAGATTTTTACATCTATTGTTGAGTGT
Source organism: Niameybacter sp. (assembly GCF_036655075.1). NCBI lineage: Bacteria > Bacillati > Bacillota > Clostridia > Lachnospirales > Lachnospiraceae > Niameybacter > Niameybacter sp. The sequence goes on from NZ_JAVVQU010000025.1 coordinate 364, forward strand.
TTTCTTAATCTTCTACAAACTCCTCAATTGTTTCACTTGTAGTGGTTGCTAGCGATGTTGAATTTCCAAAATCTTTAACATCATTTTTCATTTGCCAGCAGAATACGCCCCCTAAGTCTTGTTCAATGGCATATACGACCTTATCTCTTATTAAGTTAGGTCCATTAAATCCCCATCCTCCATATATATTTACACCTGGGTCATACGCATCTTCTTCTAACATTTGCTTATAAATATGTTTGTAGTCCCATTGCTCAAAATAGCTATCTACCTTTACACCATAGTAAGGTAATCCTAAAATTAATTTCTGTGAAGGAATACCTTTTTTCTTAAATTCATCAATAATCTTCACCGCACTATTATAGAATGTAGAATGGTTATTCATTGTTCCGTAGTTATCATAAGACATAATGTTAATACGGTCTAATGCATTTAGACTTTCTAGACTTAAACCAGACCCTCTAGACTGTGCAGAAGAAAGTTTTAAACCATTTTCTTTAAAAAGCTTTGACGCCTCTAAAATTAAATGATTATAGTCTTGCCACTGACTCGCTGTATTCGGGTATTCCCAGTCAATATCATAGCCTGCTATATTATATAGTTTAGCAAATTCTACTAAATCTTCTAAGAAATCCGTTCTTATCGCCGGGTCATTAAATACATCTGTTTGTCCATTAGGGGCACCATCTGGCTCCCCTTTATAACAAGTAATAGATACCCATACATCTGCATCCTCATCTAAGTCTCTTGTCACTTTTTCTTTCCATGTTGGAAAAGTTATTTTAGCATAGTCACTTTCCCATGAATAGGGCGTAGTCCCTTCTCCTGTTGGACCATGTTCAATCAGAATAAACTCACCCTTATTGTTGAAAGAGAAGTTTCCAATCATAATAATATCTGTTAAGGAATCGAAGTTTTCTGGGTGAATGACATCCCAGTCATGTTCAAAGTAGGTGCTTGATACATAGGCCGTATTACTAAACATTTCCTCTCGTTCAACTTCATCTATATAGCGAGCAGACATTGAAGTAATCTTTGTAGCTGCTGATTTCTCATCTACCACTATGCGAATAGCATCCGTTGTGATCTCATCTTTTAATATACAAAGATGATATTCTTCTATTAAATCATTTGTATAAATAGATTGCCACTGTCCATCTACCTGTGCCTCTAGATGAAACTTTCGAACATTACTACCTTCTTCACTAAGTTCAATAGCATTAATAGTTTGCATACCACCTTCAAGTTCAAGAAGCCTAAAATCTGCTTCTTGAACTTGTGTTTCTTTTACTTCCACTTCTTGAGTTGGTGTTGCCCTCACTTCTGTGCTAGCAACTTCATCACCTGATTTTTCTAGTGCCTGCATACTCCCAGCACAAGCTGTTGACCCTAAGCAAAGTACTGTTATCCCATAAAAAATAATTTTTTTACTAAGTTTCATCTTGGCAACCCTCCCCACTTTAAACAGCTATTTTATTTGCCTGTAAACTTAAGTGCATTAAACTTATCATCTAACAACGTTTGTAGTTGTACTTTATTCTGCTCCATCATATCTGCTGGTGTGGCTTCTCCTTTAATAACTTTATTACAAATTTCTACGAGAGAAGGATCACCCCAATCTAATCCTGCCATAATGGCAATTTCATAGATAGAAGTATCAAAGTTAAGTGCCATTTCAGCATAATTTTTCAATGATTCTTCATCACGTACATGTGTTGCATAAGATTCAATAACCGTATCTTCACGTGTCATACCTTCTGGTAATTCATAAAGATCATCAATTAATAAAAGTAGTTTATCTGCCATATCTTCATAGGTTTTTGGAATGAAGTAGAATTGCCCCATTGCACCACCTATTGTGTACTCTGTTACATCTGGTCCCATTGGTGGTGGTACAATACCAAAGTCATCCGCCATAGGTGCACCTTTAGCTTTATTTAAGACTGGATTTGTTCCACACATAATAGCTACATTACCATTGAGAAAATCACTAATAGTAGCATCCCAATCTACTGAACCATCATTAAATAAAGCTACCTTATCTTTAAATAACCAATCTGACATTTGTTCAAAGGCTTTCATACCTTTAGGTTCTGCCAAAGTAAGTACAGCTTTACCTTCTTCATTGAAGGTCGCCATATTCGTGCCATTAGACTGACATAATGAACCTAGTAAATCTGTGACCATCATTGTTCCTAATCCATATTGTTCGATGGTACCATCTGGTTTACGTTTCGTTGCTTTTTGTGCAATCTCTGTGACTTTGTCCCAAGTCCATTCTTTGTTTGCCACCATTTCATAAGGATCGCCTAATTGCATTTCTTCAAAAATACGTTTGTTGTAGAACCAATAAGATTGAGAAACATAAGGCGCTGGTTCACTAAATCCATATTGTCCATCGTTGTAGTTACTATATTTTCTAACGATTTGTGAGTACTTTTCAGTATCTGTGAAATCAATACCTGTTTTTTCCATAGCTGTTGTTAAATCTGCGACAGCACCTGCTTCTAGCCAAGAGAGTAATTGTCTTTCTTGAGTAACCATAATGTGTCCTTCTGGAGAACCTGACGCAATACTTGTCACCATGTTCTCCCAATATGTAGATGCATCATCACGTTGTTCAATTTTCACATTATATTTTTCTTCTAATTCTTTCATTTTTGCGTCACGACGTCCAAGTGAGAGTGATGTGCCATCTGTATCAATGAGGCCATAACCTGGAGGATAACAAAATACAATTGTCTCACCACCAAAGTCTAAGTCAGCCTTTGCTTGTTCTGTCTTACTTAAAGGCTCTGCGGATTCTTCAGTCTTACTTACCTCTTGTGTCACAGCTACGTCTTCTTTTTCAGGAGCCGGCGTTGATGTTTCTACATTCCCTGTTGTTCCACATCCTGTTAAAAGAAGCATCATTGAAAGAGATGTTGCCCAAAGTTTCTTTGTGTTTTTGCCTAAGATTTTCATATAAAATTCCTCCTTAATATTAATGAAGCCTTTCGGCTCATTTTCCCTTTGAATTGTGTTACCCTAACCTGTTAAACCACTTCGTTCTACACTCTCTGTAAAGTATTTTTGACAAATTAAGTAAAGAATTAATATTGGCAAGAGTGCAATTACCATACTTGCATTTCTCATTAAACTAAATTCTGCTGTATTTTGAATGCCCATTGCATTACCTAAGTCTGTATTAGATAAGCGCAGGAGCTGGGTAGACATGATTTTAGTATTTTTCATAAAAGCAGATGTATAAATATCATCTAGCCATTGCCATACAAAAGAGAATAAGAAAACAGTCATCATAATCTGCCTTGCACTTGGCAAGAACACCTTCATAAATGCTTGGAAAGTACCTGCTCCATCTACATAGGCTGCCTCTTCTAACTCTTTTGGAAGACCTCTAAAGTACTGCACCATAATGAAAATATATAAACCATTTTTAAGTCCTGTACACGTTGCCCCAAGCAACACTTGTGGCCATGGTGTATTTAACAAATTCAAAGAAGATCCCATAAGCATTTCAAGGATTCCAAAGATATCAAAGTATCTAAATCTCATGTATAATGGCAAAAGAACTAAATCTGGTGGTATAACCATCCCCAATATAACCAGTACGAAGAAAAAGTTTTTAAAGCGGAAATTATATCTAGCAAAGCCATATGCTACTACTGTGCTTGCACACATATGAATGACTGACAAAATACCTGGAACTAGAAACGACATCCATACAATATCCTTTATTTCTAATATTTTAAAGGCATTCACATAATTGTTTAATGTAAAGTTCCTTGGAATATACCGGACAGAATTATCATAGACATCTTCGATACTCATAAATGAAATCATAAACTTCGTAATTAACGGATAGAGAATAACAAAGCAAATTCCAAATAATAAGATAGCTCTTCCAAACTTGATAAGAAAACTCCTTGTATTCTTTAGTATTTTTGCCTTTTTATGTGCTGAAATTGTCATCTTTTTACTCCTTTCCCCTGTTTTATTAATCATAATAGAATACATATTTATTAATTGCCTTATAGGTAATGCCTATAATACTAAATACCACTATAATGAATATCCATACCATGGCCGACCCTATCCCAAATTTAAACTCTGTAAAAATTGTTCGATGGACTAAGTTAATCATTACACTTGAAGACTTTGTAAAGTTATCGACAACAGAGTAAATAACACATACCAGAATAAGAGGACTAATCATAGGGAAACTAATCTTCCAGAAAATCTCCCATTTTGTACCACCTTCCATATAGGCTGCTTCGTATATAGAAGGTGAAATAGATTGAAAACCTGCTAGGAAAATAACAATTGGAATAGCACTCATAGCTACAATCGTTCCAATACGGCTTACAGAACTCGTTAAAAACAAAATTAAATCTTGATTTAAGTCCATCATATTAAGTAGATTAATAAATGCACCAGAGAAATAATAAGTCTCTTGCCCTGTTGAAGCATACTGAGAAACAAGTTGATCCATTCTCTCAAGCTGAATATAGACCCCTGAAGCTAGAATAACAGGTAGGAAGAAGATACCTCTTACTAAGCCTCTGCCACGAAACCTCTGATTCAACAAACTTGCCATAAAGAAACTAAATATAACAGTGATAGGTACATTGATGAGCTCCATAAGTGAATCCACTAATACTTTTCGGTATATAGGATCAATCAATAGGAGTTGCTTAAAGTTAGCAAGTCCTACAAATTCTAACTCATAACCTGTTGTATTTACTGTAAGCTTAGACAAGCTATAAATTAAAGAAGTCATGACAGGAATAATTAAGAAAAATATTGATCCTATTATAAAAGGCAAAATAAATATATAGCCCATTCTGTTTCTCTTTTTTTCCCATGAAACAACCTTCTTCTTACTTGCCATTGCTGTCACCTCCCCTCAACCCTTGAAATGTTGCTTGTTTGTAGCCCTGTTCTTGTAATAACTGATTTTTTTCTAATATATCGCTTTTCCAAGTCTCATACTGAGTAGAATAATACTCTGGATGAGTAGTCTTTCTCATAGACTTATTAGGCTCTCCTGTTAATACATAAGTAAATCCTGCCCCTGCATCTATACTTTCCCTAACAAAGTCTTCTGAGTTACTTGAAAGATTAACTGGGATATCTGAATACCCTACTCTTCCATTTAAGACCATTTGTAAAAAAGGAATTGCTTGGTCCACACTATCAAAAGGTTCTTTCAATACAGGTACACGCATCACATGATCCACATAAGGCAATATAAAGGCATTTGCACCATTTGTTGTCATACTTTGATTCCCATATATCCCCTTTATAGCTTCTTCTACTATTTTTTTAGTATTTTCTCTATCTATAGGCACTTTTTTTTGGAAATCTGAATTAAGATTATTCCCAATTCCACTTAAAGAAAGACCCACAGTATCATATTGTTTAATAGCCTCATTATTTTCACAAATTGATTTCGCTACAGTTGGTGGATTAAGTATGTAACTTGGCTTTTCTAACTTATTCATTTGCAAAGTATTAGGCCAATATGGATAAGACTCTCCGTATTCATTAGTTATTAAATACGAGGTATGCTTTGATTTTGAAAAACCATCTAATAAGCTTGGATTATAGGCATATTGTGGATCTACATCTATGTAGAGTGCTACATTATTCGCTTTCGTCCACTCTACAAATGCTTCCAACTCCTTTTGTGTGCCTAAATCCTTATTTAGTTTAAAGGCTTTTGTAGGTACACCATCTAACCCCTTTTGTCCAAATCCTATAAGTTTTACAGCTAATGGACCAATCCCCTCTTTAACTAAGTCTTCTACAATACTTCTAGCTTGTGCAACTGTTGTAAATGTTTCAAGTTGCCCTCCACCTAGGGAGAATTCTCCTTCTTTGTTATAAGCTGCACCTATAAACTCTACATAGATATAAGGTTTGTTTACTTCTAGCTCTTGCTTTTCTTGTCCGAAGAGTTCACTCGCATAGTAACTTGCTATATCTGCTACTTCGCATTCATTTCGATCAAAAAAATAATACTTCACAGTTAACGCACCATCATAAAGCTTTTTCTGTAGTAGATTAAAAGCTTCTGTTCCATTTTGTGTCCCTTGTAAAAAGGCTTTAGCCATCTGCCTTACGTTAAATACAGGGTATGCTGTGGCATGTGCAATATCACTCCCAGGCCATGCATGAATCTCCGCAAAAGCTTCACCATCACTTACTATCCCTATCATCGCTCGATCTGTATACTGCGTTGTAAAAATAGGTAGGTAGGCTTGCTCTGGTGTGAAAATTTGCTCCTCTACCGGTATCGCCTTATCACTTCCATAGATTGGCACACGAAATGCACCTGAATTCTCTTTTCCATTATAGAACTTCATAGTAGATCCAGAACCATCTGGTAGGATAAATTGACCGACTTCTCCATATTCAGGTGATCCAAAATTCTTAAGCAATGATATACTCAATACTTTCCCACCATTGACTTCAATCATTTCATCTAATGGTATACTTACCTGTAGTTGGTCTTCTTCTAAAGTCATGTACATATTCACATGGAAGACTACATTCTTACCCCCTTTAAGTTCTTGGGCATTCTGCATATCTATTTCATAATCTTCCTCTGTATAGCCTGTAGCTTCTAAAATTCTACTAATCTCTTTTTGCATACTACTTGGCAAATTCTCTTGTGTTAATACATAGAGTGGATCAGCTTCTAAAGTTGGATATTGTTTTAATAAGGAAACTTTCTTCTCTTCTGAAACCTTTTCTAAGTCTGGCAAGAAGTAGCTTTGTTTAAATCGTATTTGATCAAAGCTGCTTTCTATCTTTTCTAGTATAGCTTCAAATCTATCTTTTGAAATAGCTGGTGGACAAAATACATCTTGTGTGACTTCACCAAGTGTAAATCCTACCTTCACACCATTTTCTATAAGTTCAGTTTGATACTGCCCCCGAGCTACGCTATCCGAATGACTATACATCCTTGCAAAATTGTTTTTTTCATCTACATAATAAATCTCAAATAGAGATTTCTCAGCATTTACAGCCGGTTCACTTGTAACCGTCTTAAAAACTGACCCATCCTTTTTATTGCTCACCATGAACTGTGCCGCACTTTCCCAATAAGATAAGGTCAGAAACTCATTTTCTGCTACAACTTTATAGGCTTCATCACTTTCCGAAAATGCTGTTGTATTAGGTTCTAAAAGCCCTTCTGGTAATACTTGTACTTCTTCCTCTTTTGCACATCCTGCAAATAGGAAGATAACACTTAAAACGAGCAGTAGCCTGATAATCTTTTTCACAAGCAAATCCCCTTTCTTCTCCATTTTGACCCGCCTCTTGCTCAAAGGTTATAACCTATTCACAATCTCAGTTTGTAGATCAATAACAAAAGCTAAGATTTCTTGCATTAAGGCTATGCAAAGTAATAGAATAAATAAAATCATGACAATGACTAATAAAGAAATGATGATCACTAAGAGCGTTTTTTTCAAACTATAATTATGTGTCTGCATAACACTTGCTACAAGCAGTACCACCATCCATAGGTAAGCCACACTGATAAAGAAAGTACATAATACACCTTCATCTTGAATCAAAAAGTTAGAGCATAGCGCTACACATGGTAGGATGACAAGTATGGGCGTCAAACTATAACCTGTTGCTGTAATAATATCTTTATAAGAACCTTCTCCATCCATAAGTGTGGATACACACCAGGTACTCCCTGTCCAAAGTATAAGAGGAATATAAGCTTTTAATAAATCAAAGATGAAGTTGTACTCTTCTACGCTTACCGTACTAAAGATGAAGCTCGTAAGTAGTGACTGAATAATTAAGACGCCTCCTACAGCAGCCATCAATCCTAAAGCTACTTTTACGCTTCCGCGTTTTTCATGCTTTAAGTCCCAAAATCCATCTAGCGGACGGAAAATGACATAAAAGGCATATCCAAAAGGTCCCTGTTTCTTAACTATTTTTTTCTTTTTGCACCAATATTTTTTATAGATTTTATACATCGTATAGATTGCCAATAAGCTTAATATGCCTAAAGCCACAGGAGTAAAGTACTTATTAATCATCTCTCTACGATAAAACTGGAATGCTTTTGAATAGCCTTCCTTATCTTCTCCTTGTTGGAAATAATCCATGGCAGACTGCATATCTCGCTCACGATAAGCAATCTTACCCATTTCCCTCATAATTGCAGGATGATTGTTATTCATTGCATATACTCTTTGCCATGCTGCTTCTTCATTGACCAAATCATTTTTTTCTCGGTAATGGCAAGCATCTAAAATTGTTCTTCCGTATTCTGTTAAGTCAAAAGATACAATTTTATTTTTTACACTGTCTAAGACAAGGAAATGGTCATTGAACATCTCTAATGAAGATGGTGAAGTCATAGTACCTTCTGTCTGTCCTAGTTCTCCAAAGATAAATAACATAACACCACCTGTATCATAAACGAATACTCTTGCACGTTTTTGATCTAAGATAGCATAGACTCCATCTGAAAGAGTTAAGCAATCTACTATTTGAGATGGCCCTTTAATCGAGCCCGTATTAGCCCACTCTAGATCTCCAGATACCCCATCATAATCTGTTCTACGAAGTACATCATCTCCTCTTGCATTTAACTTACGTACAAACTTCATGCCTTCTTTGTTGTTCTGACTCATCGTACCTGTTGTCGCATATACAAAGCCATCTGCATCTACAGAAATGTTGTTATACTCTGCTGGGACAAAAGCTGCCATACGTTTTTGTTGCTCTTTTGTAGAGAATAATCTCCATATGGCATCTGTCACACTATATGTAACTTTTGAAGCACCTAAAAGTTGAACGAACTCCCCTGTTTTATCCAGTTCAATAAGCCCCATATTGAATCCTTTTACAGCTACAAATATACGTCCCGCTTCATCACAAACAACTTTAGACGGTAAGTAGTTAAAGTCTGTAGGTAGCATCTTAGATTGTGGTTTTTCAAAAAGGGCTACCACTTCTCCTTCTTCATTTAACTTTACAATTCTGCCGTTGTTCGTATCAGCTATCAACAGCTGATCTTGTGCATCTACATAGACACCTTCTGGTGACGCAAATGGTATTTTTACACCATCTACTTCATACTCTGTATATTCTTTGATCAGCTGATACACTTGATTAACTTTCAAAATACGGTTATTGCCTGTATCTACAATATAAAGATAATTTTCTGTAGCATATAAATCACTGGGTTTTTTCAAACTTGTGGTCCCTATTGTACTATGATCAATATCTCTTCCAGGCTCAGCTGCTACAGGTGCTTTTACAAAACTATTTGGTCCGTATAGATAACTCTGATTGGCTTCTTCCGCAAAGACGTTTATCATGGAACTCATTAACGTCACAATGAGTAAAAACCATACCATCAATTTTCTTCCCCTCATGCTCAAAACTCCTTTCGCCTAAGTCTTATTCTTTCATCCCAGAAGATGCCATTGTCTCAAGGATATTACTTTGTGATAAAACAAACACAGTAATCGGTACAATCAGCATGATAACACCTACCGCTGCCCCGGCTCCTGCTCTGGCTACACCACCTGCTACAATTTGGCTCATTGCATATGAAAGTGTTTTTTTCTGTTCAGAGAAAATATACACCCCACCTGTAGCATTCCATAGTGATTGAATGGTAAACATACTTAAGGTCAACCATGCAGGCTTTAAGTTAGGCATAACAACTTTCCATAAAATATACCACTCACTAGCACCATCTATCTTGGCTGCTTCTAGTAATGAATCTGGAATACCAGACATGAATTGCTTCATGAGATAAAGCCCTATAGGTGCTCCAAAAGCTGGCACAATAACAGACATCAACGAGTCTACCCATCCCAACTGCTTCATAATAATAAAGTTTGGAATTTGTGTGACTGCAGGTGTGAACATCAATGTGGCTACAATCACCTTGAAGAAAAAGTCTCTCCCTGGAAATTTTCTTTTTTCCAAAGCGTAAGCCGCCATAGAAGCACAAATAATATGTCCACCTAACCCCACTACAGTAATGAGTGCAGTATTAAATATGTATCGAGGAAAAGGTACCCACGACTCACCAAGCAAAAGGCCTAAATCGCTAAAATTGGTTAATGTGGGATTTTGTACTAATATCCTAGGTGGAAACCTAAAAAGCTCATCCATCGGTTTAAAAGCGTTACAAACGGTATAAACCAAAGGCAAAACCATAAAGCAACCGACTGCCCCTAAAATAATGAGGTTTAGCATATTACCAGAAGCCGAACGCCCTACACGGACTCCCAATGATTTGCGCCATCTATTAATTGTTTTATTTTTAATAACCAAGGAAATATCCTCCCTTCTTTTTAACGTCCAAGTTTATGAAGTAGCTTTTGAATAATCTGATTTAACGTAAGCATGGTAATAAATAGAATGGTTGCAATGGCACATGCATAACCCATATCGAACCTTACACCTCCATAGTCATTGAGATGGTTTAGTATTGTATGTGCTGCGTAGTCTGTACTAGGGCTTCCGCAAAGCTGAGCTGTTACATCTGCTACTGTGAAAGACGATGTAATAGTCATAACTGCTCCAAACATTAATTGAGGTCTCATAGACGGAAATGTGATAAACCAAAGTTCTTGCCAACGGTTTTTAATCCCATCTATATAGCCTGCTTCATACTGACTTTGATCTACCATTTTAAATCCTGCTACAAAAGATAAGAACCCTGCTCCAAGGCTCATCCATAACTGTACAATAATCACTACACCTAGCATGTACTTAGGATCTGTCAACCATCTAACAGGTGCATTTACAAGCCCTAAGTTGAGTAAAATAGCATTTAAATATCCATAAGCATCCCCACTAAATATAATCGACCAGATTAAGAAGGCTGACCCTGAAATAGAAGGTGCATAAAATACAAGAACCATAATAGATCTAGGTATTGGTGGTAGCTCATTAATCAACCAAGCAAAGAAGAAACAAGCAAAGTATCCTATAAGCCCTGTTATTGCTGCAATAATAAAAGTATTTTTCAAGGCAATCAAAAAGACATCATCATTTACAAATAAATTAATATAATTTTGGAATCCAATAAATTGAGCTGGTTCCAAAACGTTATAATACGTAAAGCTGTAATACAGAGCAACTACAACTGGCAATAACGTAAATAGAATGAATATGATTCCAAATGGTGCTAAGAGTAAATAAGCATCATAATTAAGACGTACTTGCTTTAAAACTCCTAAAAACTTCTTTTTTTGTTGTTGTACGAAATTCACTTTAGCCCTCCTCATGTATACCGCTACTTAATATTGCTGTGCAATCGGTAAGCCGAACTCTTTTCGTTTACCTATTAACTCCTGATTAATAATATAAACATAGTCAAGTAACGTTTCTCTAATATCTGCTTTTCCTGTAACTACCTTACGGAATGCATTGTTAATATGTCTTCCTGTAAAGTAGCCACCTGGTACTTGTTCAATACCTCTACCCCATTGCATCTGTTCTTTCAAGACTTTATAGAATTCATTATCCCAAGGAATCTTAGAAAATCCTTCTAAGTTTGCTGTTGCATATCTTGCCGAAGGTCCTAATATACTTTCCATTTCTTTTCCAAATGCAACTTGAATTTCTGCACTAGTCCACCATTTCAAAAATTTCCAAGATGCATCATAGTTATTGGAGTTCTTCAATATAAAGCAATCGGCGCCTGATATAGGTGTGCTACAATCTATTGTTCCATCTGCCTTTTGAGTTCCTGGGATAAGAGAAAAGCCCCATAATCCCTTTATTTCTGGTGCTGACACCATAAGTGTGTTGAAATGTGCAAAGTTTCCTACCATAATAGGTGATTCTCCCGTACGGAATCTCGTCAAAAAGTCATACTCTTGAGGTAATGCATAGTTGACAAATAGATTGGTCCATTGTTTAAAGGACTCAAGCCCTACTTCTGAATCTAAGTCACTAGACATCCCTTGGTCTTTGTAAATTTCTCCACCATTTTGGAACAGCATCGTATAATAACTACTTGTTCCTGCTTCAATCAAGTCAGCACGAGGTACTGACACAGGAAGTGCAAAATTCATATTGTTTTTAAGTAAAAGTGGTATCGTTGCAACTACATCTGTCCACGTCTTAGGTACTTCTAAATTTAGTTCCTCTAATAAATCTGTTCTATAGAACATGACATTAAAGTTTTGTGTTTCTGGCAAAGCATAAACTTTATCATTAAAAGTTAAAGGTACCATACGTTCTGGCAAGAAGCGATTAGCAACTTCTTCGAAGTCCTCAAATCTATTTAAATCAATAACAGCATCTCTTACTGCATAATTTACAGGTTCTGTATCTCCCATACTCAGTGCAACATCAGGCCCTATACCTGCTACAGTTGCTGGCAATAATGACCCACCTGTAACGAGCTGCAAATCTACATCTATCCCATATCGAGGTGTAAAGTACATATCAATTAGCTTTCGCAGCACCTGTGCTTGGTCTCTACCTGTAGGAATCCATACTTTAATACTTTCTCTTGTTGCATCTTCTGAAGCGACTGCTCCTAATGAAGCATAGTCACTAGAAAATGATTTCAAGAAGTTCCTTACTTCATATGCCAACTGTTCAAAAAATGTAGCATTAGGTGTAGAAAGTGTTACATCGTCTTGTGATACAAGTGCAATATAGTCTAGAGCTAAAGATTGCTCTCTCACTTTAATCAGCCAGTTTGCTAATGCACCATTATTAGATTTGAAGAAGTCTAGTTCTTTTGGAATAACATCTGCATCTTTACTCATTTTTTGAAGCTGACGGGCTGATACTTCAAGCGCTGCATTATTTTGTCCTTTACCACTGTACTCCCCCATCCAATTGGCTACATCTTGCAACTCATCCGCCAATCTCTCCATCTCACTTGTTAAGTCTGGCATTAAGGTTCCCAAACGATAATCCCTCATTCTATCTGGTGCAGGACCCGTCACAACCATAATGTCTGTGTATAAGTCATTTAGTTGTAGGAGAATCTCTTGTACTTTTCTAATTTGTGTTGTAATAGCACCTAAGTTGGCTTCTATCTTCAACTCATGACTACCTTTATCTAAGTAGATTGTGAAAGCTTCCTCCTCATTTCCAAGTCCTACAAGTTGCCATTTAGGTTGATAGGAAAACTCCCAGTTTTCTAATTCTTTAAAAGGGATTTCGCCATCAATAGAAATGGTACGACTTGACTTGAAATCTCTATTGAAATTCTGCTTTGCTTTCAAATAAATAGTGTATAAACCAGCTTCCTCTAGTTCAAAATTCCAAACAAGATTTTGTCCTGGTATACTCCAGTTCCCTCCCCCTATCATATTAAGAAGCTGAGCATCTTGGTCAAATGGACTTGTCTTAGGACTTGTCCTATCATGTTGAGCATAAAGCACTGGAGTAGACTTAAAGTCTGCCTTTTCAGCCTCTAAGAAAATCGTTTCTTGTTCTGCTAACTTGGCACCGCTTTGTGCCTGTTTATACGCTTCATAAGAAGGTATTTGATCTAGTGGACTTGCCCATACTTTACCAATTGTCATCGGCTCACTTATAGCCTCTATTGTGATCGTATTAACTCCCTTATTTAAATAAAATAAATAGGGTTCACTATAGGATCCAAATGAATCTTTAACATAGGTTGTTTGTGCTTTCTTAACCTCTAGTTGAGAGGGTCTAATCTCATTATTATTTTGGTCTCTCTTCCCTATATCTGAAGCATTATCTACATAGATTCTTGGAAATTCTACATCTACCGCACCACTATGCTGAATCTCTCCATTAAGATAAAAGGTTCGCTGTATTGGAGACCCCCTATCATATTCCGCCACATACTCTAATTCGATTGCATATAGCCCTTCCTCTTCAACTTCCCCTGTCCAAACAACTTTGTCCCCTTCTCGGGTATAAATCCCTTTATCCATACCTAATACATAATTTTCGTAGACATCCACATTATTTACTTGATTTGTGTCTAAGCTAAATTCTACTTTTTTGTTAGGTCTTTGTGCTTCACTGTGTTCTGCTAAAAATACTTCATAATTACTAGCTTTCAACAAACTTTGTACTAACTCTGCTTCTTCATGAAGTATGGTCTCTTGTGCATCGACTTGCCTAATTTGCATCGATGACAAAAACATGAGCGTACATAGGCTTAAAGTAACGTATTTTTTTAATGCTTTCATAAAAACCGCTCCTCCCCTTTTATCCCAATTCCTTACGCATCAAAGTTATCAATGTGTGTTTCTCATCATAAGAATATTCCCATGCCATAATTCCAGCAATTTTCCACCTTTTTACTAAATAACATTTATACTTAATAGATTGTTCATCTTCATAGGTAATAAAGTTATCTCCATTAAAAAGGTAAGGTGCATGTGCTGTCTCATCCCAATAATATGTATACCCCTTTTTATCTACATACTCTTCTATTAATTGTGTATAGCCTGGGCCATAGTCACTAGGTGTACCTGCATAGCTATGTAATCCATTATTTTTATTTTCTACACCTCTCCACTGCCGTGAGTAAAAAGCTGCACCAATGATAAGTTTTTCTGCCGGAATGCCTCTTTTAATGAACAACTCAATATTTTCTTCTACGCTACCTTCCTCTATTAAATCCGTATTCATCTTAGTTGGACAAGTATGATGCATCGTAGTTAATGCATTGGCATTGATATCATAGGTCATCAAATTGACATAGTCTAAATAACGTACAGATTCTTCAATTTCAGTAATTTCGAAGTACCAAGTCTTACTTCCCGCCGCTATGGAGAGTCCTCTATATTTTTCCTCCCCTATCCTATCTAGTCCCGCTCTTAATGATTTCAGCAATAATGTATGCTGATGTCTTTCTTCTAGCCCTGATGGGTATTCCCAATCTACATCCACACCATCAAACGCCCATACTCTTACAACTTCTACAACGCTTGCTACTAATTTTTCAAGTTTTTCAGATGTACTAGAGGCTTCTCCAAAGCTATACTTTGGACCACTTGCAAGTGTTAGGTAAATCTTTAGTTCTGGATTAATCCTTCTTATTTCTTTTATACGTTCAATATTTGTAAGTCCTTTTAAACTTATTTCTCCTTCTTCTACAACGCCAAATGCTACATTTAAAATATCAAGTGCACAAATATCCTCAGTTGTTAGTTGTATAAGACTTTTATTGGTGGCATAAACTGAAAGAATTCCCATTTCAAAACCCCTTTCCAGGAATAAAGTTTTCATCATTTTCACTAACAAAACCATTTTTTTACTAATACAACTGTATCACTTTGCCAAGACTCCATCAACTTTTTTACCTACTTTGCATATTTTTTTGTAAGTTTACATTAAAATATTGGAATTTTTATATAAATTTTATTCTTTATAAGTCACAATAATTATAATTTTAAATACAATCATCACTCTAATCTATTTTAATTTTTTATTGATGAAAATAATAATTTCTCTAAATAATGATTATTTTTATTAGTTATTTTGATTTATATTTAATATCTCTTTTTAGCAGCATTAAATTTGAGCAACAAAAAAAGCTTATTCAGAAGGTAGCAGATGCTACTCTAAATAAGCTTAAATATATTTAAATAAGTATTAAATTTCCATAATAATCGGTAAAATAATTGGATTACGTCTTGTTTTTTGCCAAATAAACGTCCTCAGATCATCTTTTACGATACTCTTAATCTCTGACCAACTCACAATACCTTCATCTTGGCAATGATCTAATGACCGTTGCACAACGCGCTTCGCCTCATTCATGAGTGATTCTGCTTCTCTTACATATACAAATCCACGTGAAATGACATCTGGACCTGATACAACAGCTTTAGAATCACGCTCAAGCGTCATAACAACCATAATAAGACCATCTTGTGAAAGGAGTTTACGATCACGTAGTACAACGTTTCCTACATCACCTACACCAAGTCCATCTACAAGCACTTGTCCTGATGGCACACGGCCTACAATTTTACAGCCGTCCCCATTCATTTCAAGTACCTCTCCAACTGAAAGAATCGTGGTATTCTCTTTTTCCATTCCAAGTTCTACTGCAAGTTCAACATGTTTTTGTAAATGTCTGTATTCACCATGAACCGGAATAAAGTATTTGGGTCTTACAAGTGCATGAAGCAGTTTAAGTTCTTCTTGTGTAGCATGTCCTGATACATGAGTATCTTCACGTACAATCACTGTACCTTTTCTTGCTAATTCATTAACAACTTTTGATACTGTTTTTTCATTTCCAGGGATAGGCGTAGAACTTAAAACAATAACGTCCCCTGGTTTTAAATCAACTTGTTTATGTTCAGAAAATGCCATTCTAGACAAAGCTGCCATTGGCTCACCTTGGCTTCCCGTCATAATCGTTACCACTTCTTCGTCTTTATAACGATTGAATTGATTTGCTTCAATTAAAGTTTTTTCTGGTATATCTAAGTAGCCAAGTTCATTTGCTGTACGTACAATGTTCACCATACTACGCCCAAGTACTGCTACTTTTCTATTGTATTTATACGCTGCATTAATAACTTGTTGCACACGGTCAATATTAGATGCAAAAGTTGCTACCATAATACGTCTGTCTTTATACTGGTTAAATACCTTATCAATTGTTTCTCCAACCATTCTTTCAGATGGGTTATGACCTGTTCTACCTACATTTGTACTATCTGCAAGTAAAGCTAAAACACCTTTTTTACCAAGTTCAGCTAAACGATGTAAATCTAATACAGTTCCTCTAATCGGTGTATAATCCACTTTAAAGTCTCCTGTATGAATAATAGTTCCTACAGGTGTCCAAATTCCTAGCATAACGGCATCTGCTATACTGTGGTTAGAACGTATAAATTCAATTTTAAAACTACTTCCAAGTTTAATAGTGTCCCCTTGCTTTATAACAATACGTGTTGTTGTATTCATCATCTTGTGTTCAATAAGTTTATTTTCCACAAGTGCAATTGTAAGTTGTGTACCATATACAGGTACATTTAATTCTCTTAAAATATATGGGAGTGCACCAATATGGTCTTCATGTCCATGTGTTAAAACAATCCCTCTAATACGATCTTTATTTTGTGTTAAATAGGTTATATCAGGAATAACTAAATCAATCCCTAGCATATCATCTGTTGGGAATGATAATCCACAGTCTACGATAATTAAGTCTTCCCCGTATTCAAAAACAGTCATGTTCTTTCCAATTTCACCTAGTCCCCCTAGGGAAATCATTTTTAATTTGCCTTTTGTGTGTCGTGTTGTCACGCATTTACCTCCATGTTTCTCTTTCTATTTTATTGTTATTTATATTTTGATATTCTTTGTTACAGTTTTAAATTTATAGTAATTTTTATGAATATTCTTGTCTCAAACTTCTATTTTTTGTTTTAAAATTAAATTAATGCTGTCTTTTCTTGGATTATAAGATGTCTAGTAAAAGGTTAAATCGTTAAATTTGCCGTTCCGATTGCCTTTTCTATACGCTTAACATTGATATTTGACCGTTCCATCTCAGGTAGCTTTATAAGCTTACTTCACTCTTTTAGTATATAGGTCAACGTGCAAATTGTCAAACCTCCATCTTTTAACAATAAGAAAAACTAGATAAATTAAAACTTTATCTAGTTTTAGATGAGATTTTGCATTTTTTTTAGAATCCAAGTAATTGCAACACATCTTTTGCTATATTTCTTTTCTTATAGTCAAGGCTATCTCCACCTGTGCTAATATTAGAGTTTTCTCTTAAATACACTCTTTCGTTTTTGTCTGGAACGTATTCTAAATTTTTATTTTGTTGTTTTAAAAATAATGTAACACCCTCATCTAGTTGTATTATTTCTAGTGGTGTCTTATAACCTTTTCCTTTAAGTGGATTTTGATTTTTTATGCTCACAAGTTCTTCTATCGTATGCCTGCCATCTCCCTTAACATTTGCAGGCACACGATTTAATATAGCTACCACTTCTTCTCCAATGACTAAGAAATGATACTCCTTACCTACAATATAGCTTTCTACTAACACGGTATGATCATGGCTAAATGCAAGGTTTAATGCTTGAATGAGCTCCTCTTTACATCCTCCTTCAGGAAATATACTAATACCTATCCCAAAATTGCTTAATGTATTCTATGTATCTTCCTTTTTTTAAGGCAATAAAGTTCTCACTTTCATCTAATATTTCTACTTTAATTCCTCTTTTAACCGCTTCCTTCATCAAAATTTGTGTAGATAGTTCAAGCGTTTCATAACCTTCAAATTTAAAACGATTTTTATAAGCTTCATTTTTATATTGTTTAGCAAGTTCTAAGTTCGCCTTAATATAACCTTCTTTTTTCACCTTTTCTACAATTTGATACGCGTAAGTTAGGGTATAATCCTTCACTCTTCGTCTCACATGCTCTAATACAGTTTCTTGCCCTAATTCTAATATCTCATTAATTTGCTGCATACG
The DNA here is from genome assembly GCF_036655075.1 of Niameybacter sp. Lineage (NCBI taxonomy): Bacteria > Bacillati > Bacillota > Clostridia > Lachnospirales > Lachnospiraceae > Niameybacter > Niameybacter sp. The sequence continues at coordinate 18,834 of NZ_JAVVQU010000025.1, forward strand.
CTCAAGAATTTCTAGGTCCAGTCTTCCTTACTAATTAATTGCCCCTCTTTTAAAAGCAAAAACAAATTAAAGAGGTACATAAAATATAAATCTTCTAATTTAATGCCTGCTTTATCAAAAGGATTAATATCAATACTTCTATACTCTAAATAGGCAATCCCATCTTTTCTTAGGGAATCTAATAAATATTCATTATCATAAGCTTTCAATCTAATTTGGCTATATAGTTCTTTAGGACTTGCAATAAGTCTATCCGTCACAAACTTTTCCAAGCTCTTTGTATACCCATCTATACTTTGATAGTTAGGGAACAACTCAATTTTATTGGTATAGCTTTCTTTAGCCACTTCTTTTAGTTGCTTGACGCACTCCTCTATATAACTTTCGTGAATGACACTCGTACTTCCTAACAAATAGATTAATAGCCAGCGATAACGTAAATAATTTCTAGCAACCTTTAAATACATTTCATCCTTAAACATTTTATAATCTTTGTTTTGGTTATCTATTTTATATAGCTTTTCTATGAACTCTTCATTAAAAGAAAAATTATAGTGAATACCTGATACAAGTTGACGCTTACCTCCGTATTTAGCTAACAGCTCTCTTCTGTATGCATAAGCTTTTTGCCCCGGAGAACATTTACAAAAGTCTGCAATAGGAATTTGTCTATCCTCTGGAATGTTACAAGGCATGGACTGTGGCCACAGATACTCTTCTCCTATCTCTAATGCAGTCATATCATATAAGGCACATAAAAATTGATAAGTCTCTTCTATTGTCTCAAAAACAGGCGTAATCAGCTCTACTTGACTTCCTGAAAAGTCTGTAGTGATATAAGGATTAAATAGTTTTGCACCAAACACTTCTGGATGAGGTGTCCTAGCTAAATTTCCATCGGGGTCACATCTTAAGCGCTCTCTCTTTCAATTCCAAAATGTCCTTTGAGTAATTCTTTTCCTTCAAACAGCTTCTTCATCTCATTCAGCATTTTCATCCCTCTTCTTTCTCTACACACCGCAAGCACCTTACTCTTTTCATTAGCTTTTGTATTATGAGATGTTCTTACTCATTTTATGAATCATATCTATTAGATAATTTATAAGAATCCACCAATATTTCTTTGAAATTCTCTTTGGATAACTTACATTTACCTCTAAGCAACCCTCTGGCAAAAAAGTTATATCTTCTTGTTGAAACTGATCGACTACCCGAAAAACCATAATTGATTGAAATCAATGATTGTCCATAAAACAAAAAGGGCATTGTACCTTTTTGTGCAATCCCCTCACATCCTTTAGTGTATCTCAACTACTTAAACACTTTCTCAACCATTCTTCTAGCGTAAATGTAGTACGCTCAACATAACTTACTACATGAGATGCTGCTCTTTGTATTCCTGCTTATTTGAGAAGTGGTTCAATATGAATCATATCTCTTGTTACATTCATACATCCTATTGTTTGATCTAGTGTCTTTGCTTCTTTTCCAAACTCACCATGCTCGTCACTTCCTGTTGTAATAAGCATTTCATGTTGCTTGCAAAATGCTGCACAAGTCTTTGTCATCATTTCACTATGCGTTGGGTAGTAGCATTCAACCCCCTGTAACCCCATATCATAGAGCTGTTGTAATTCTTCTTCTAACTCTTCTTTTGAAAGGTCTTTAAAGTAAGACATGGGATGAGCTAGTACACTGTATCCTCCTGCAGCTTTAATTGCCGCACATAATTGTGCAACTGTCGGGAAGTTATACTCAGCAAAGTCACACCCATACTCTCTATAGTACTTGAATCCTCCGAATAACTTATCACTTAGTCCTCTATCAAAAAGATAGTGCAGACCTTTCCAGCCACCTTTTCTTCTATCATAGTTATAGGCTTTAAAATCTGATACAGATATACGAGGATCAGCACCTTCCATATTGGCAATCAAATCATCACTCATACGTTGCATCTCACTATCTGCTAAATCTATTAAGTCAAACAATTTCTGTAAATTCTCAAACCCATAGGCTAGTAGATGGACAACTTTATTCTTATAAGCTGCATTAATCTCCACCCCACGAATAGGAACAATTCCCACTTCCTGAGCCGCTTTTTGTAAGTCCTCCCAAGAATCTAACTTATTATGATCTGTTATTGCTAAAATCTTCACTTCTCTATTTACTGCTTTATCTACAATTTCCTGTGGTGACATTGTTCCATCAGAAAAATAAGTGTGCATGTGTAAATCCACCTTCATTTTGTTAGCCTCCTGTATTCTGTCATTTTTATAGCTATTATATCTAAAATCTGTATGTTACTAAAGCCTAAATTTGTTTTCAAACACTGAAACCCTTATATTTCAAAGGATTAGGATTATTTTATTTATCTTTTTAAAAAATTGGATAATTTTAGTTACTAAACTTCCTTGACTTCTTCTATAGTAAGGTCTATACTGAATTTATACTTAATGACGCGGAGTGGAGCAGTTGGCAGCTCGTCGGGCTCATAACCCGAAGGTCTCAGGTTCAAGTCCTGACTCCGCAATTCAAAAAACCTAAATCTTACGATTTAGGTTTTTTTGTCGTTCTAGCCAGTAATTGTATTGTATTTCTCCCCTTCAGCCTATCTCTTACTGCTCCTTCATCTCTTCTCCAGAAGGTAAAACACATCCCTACGCATAGGGTTAAATAAAAAGTAATCATTCTCCATACAAGAATAGACACATTTAACACATTCGGTGGAAAGAATAACTTGAAGAAGGTAAAGAAACTAACTTCTGCACCACCTGCTGCACCTGGCAAAGGAATAAAACTAGAAATCATCAATACAAAAGCTTGCGCAGCTATTACAGAACTTACTGACCCTTGTAAGTGGAATCCTTTTAAAATAAAATATGGAACTAAGAAATATGCTGTAAGTTGTATGGTAGAACAAATCATCATATAAAAAATCATTTTTTTATTTTGCTTCATCCATTTAAAGCTTTCATAAAAACTATTAAACTCTCTTCTTACATAATGCTTTTTCTCTTCAACATGCTTTATCCATCCAAACTTGCCTAGCCTATCAATTATTTTACATGTCCATTTAACTGTACCTGTTTTAGAATATCCTATAGAAAGTAACCCTACCACAACAACTGTATTGACAGCAAATCCAACAAACACCATGTAAGTAAACCCATTTATAGTGCCAACAAACTCTTTAAGCTTAAAACTTAATACTGCTAACGAATATAACGTAAGTACCAATTGATATACAATAAATTTCGTAAGTAAACAGCAACTAGCTATTCCAAAAGGTACGCCTGTCTTAGCCATATGCAAAGCTTGCATCGGTTGTCCACCACTTGAAAAAGGTGTTACACAGTTAAAAAACTGTCCAATCATTGTTGTTTTCACCGTATCTTTAAACTTTTGCCTGTCATGTAGCTTGGAGGTCACCATATGCAAAGTGATACTCTCCAATGTCCAGTACGCCACCATTAATAAAATAGTGGCTACTATCCATCGTCCATCAGTTTTACTCACTATAGTTAACAGGTTACTTTTTTCTTTATAACTGACATATCCTATGATGCTGATGAGCGAAATTAAAATAATAATCAGATTTCTTTTTTTTATTTTCATTATCCTACAAACCTATTCAATAAGTTTTTTATTTTTATTGGTTTAGTATCATCTAAAATTTGGTTATAGAATTCCTCCCACATACTTAAAACATGGTCATGGTGATAAAACTCATGCCCCTTCCATGCTGCTGAGCATGCCTTTTGGTAGTAGCATTCATCCTCGGATAATCGCTCTAAGATTTGTTTGAATTCTTCTATATTACTTCCTCGCAGATAAAAATCGAATAAGATATTCTTGTAAATATCAATGTCGCGCAGCAAAATAGGTGTCCTACAATTCATAGACTCTAAAATGGTCATTGGGAATAATTCTTCAAAAGATGGTAAAAACATAACATCTCCAAGATTATAAACTTCATTCATTAGTTCTCTTTCAATAATCCCTAGAAATTTAAGATTTTCTGGAGGATTCTCTACTACCTCTTTAATTTCTTTGTATCCATCTGTCATCTTTCCAAAAGAAAATCCACCTGCCCATACAAATTGCATATGAGGCATTTCTTTTGCAATTCGTATAAAGTCAAAAATTCCTTTTCTCGTTTGAAGTTGTCCTACGCATACTACTGTAAATTTATTCTTATCTAATTTATACTTTTCACGAAGTCCCGCTTTGTTAGATTTCTCTATTGGGTAAAACTGTTTATCACAAACGAAATTCGGAATATATGTTACCTTATCTGGATCAACCCCATAAGCTGCTAGCCTTTCAATAAAATATGGATTAACCGTTACAAGATAGTCCATACTCTTATAAAACTGAATCAAATATTTATAGAAAACTTTTTTACATACCTTTGGCAACTGCAAGCTTGTATCCACTGTCTCTGGTAAGAAATGAACGTAACCTACTGTTACCCCATTCATCTTTGCAAATGGAATAGATAAAAAATATCTCAAGTTAACTGTGTGATAATGCGTTATATCTGCATCTGGCCACTTATTCTCGGTTATAACAAATTGCTCCTTTAATCCACTTCGTACAAGACTTACTTGTTCATCATAAGCAGAAAGTACGCCTTGACCCTTTACTTTTGCCGCCTGTGAAAGCATATCAATTTTATAAATCATCTTAATCCCCCGTTCATTTTTTAAGCTTTAACATGATGTCTTATCTTAATTCTAACAAGTAATTATTAAAAATGATGGCTTCAACTCTTAAGCTTTCTTAAATTTTTACTTTATTTATTCTTAATTTTAATAAAATATTTTAATAATTCAACTTTTTAAAGTCTTATAAATGCTTTTTCATGAATAGATCGCATCTACTACATACTTCTATGCCCTTTTCTTCACTAAATCCATATTTTTCATAAAGAGGTAATGCTTTGATTAATACAGAATTTGTTTGAAGGGTGATGATTTTATATCCTAATTGCACAGCTGCCTCTATAGCATTTTCCATAAGCTCTCTTCCTATTCCTTGACCTTGAAAACTAGGCAACAAATACATTTTCCGTAATTCACATTCATTTTCATCCATTTTAAATACACCAACAGATCCTATAATTTCCCCTTCTGCTTCAACGACTTGAAACCATCCATTGTTATTTATATAATAGTATTCCAAGTCTGTAACATCTAAGTCCGCCTCTTTAGGATTAAGTTCAAGTCCATAATCTTTTAATACGCTTTCTATAACTTGAAGTACAGCTTCTTCATCTCCTTTTTTTGCGAGTCTATATTTAATCATATTTATTACTCCTTTTTTGATTTTTACTTTGCATCACTTCTAATTTGATCAATTTAACTCTATTATAATACGTAAATATAAATTTTTATCTATAAATAATAAAAAGTACTAGTATATTTTTTCTACTAGCACCTTTTTCATTATTCCCATGATTTCATTCCACTTGGACATTTCATCTAGCTATAAGTGGAATGTTCTCCCCCTATACCTAAATGTCTGTTAGATCATGTTATTTTACCAACAGCATTACTCCAGCCGAAGTGTGCTTGCCTTCTCTTCATGTACTAAGTCAACAATTCCACATATTGAACACAAATATTTACCTCTTCATATAAGTACAAAATAAAAAAGGCATCTCTATTATTTTATTCATCTGCTAAAGAGTAGTGGCTGTCTCATACCACTTTGGTACAGTTCTTTCAAAGTAATCATAGTCTTCAAGTGCTTCAAAGCAACGTTTTTTCATTCCCTCTACTTCCTCTTGCCCAAACTTTTCAGCCCATACAATAGAATGTAGCGCTGCATGTGCTACATAAACAGAAAGTACCTTCCAAAATAACTCCGTTGGCTTACCCTCAAAATAACCATCTATTTGTCCCTTTGAAAAAGAAATACTCAGTTCTCTTGCAAAACTTTGAATTTTATAAAACTCCTCATATTGATCTCCATACTTCCATCTATTAAAGTCAATAATCCCAAGCTTATTATCAGGTGTTAAAATCATATTCCCAGGATGAAAATCGCCATGTAAATAAACAGATGGATAAGGGTTGAGTAAATGTATGTTTTCTTCTACAAAAGCTATAATAGGCTCATCATTTGGAATACGATTCGGACTTAACTTATATTTTGCTATCCCCCCTAATTTCCTTTCTTTTCTATCTTGTAGATGTCTATCTTCTTGTGCTACCTTTATCTGATGAATTTTCTTAAGCAACTTTCCTGCATCCACACCTAATGCATACTGCTTATCTTCTGACAAATTTGCGAGACATTCATTAAGTGATTGTCCCTCAACCCAAGTCAAAACCATATAGACAAACTGATTATGTTGACATTTACCAAATTCAATAGCTCTGGACATGGGTGCATCTATTCTATTTACCTTCTGCAAAAACTGATACTCCTTCTCCTTTGCTTCATACTGTGTAGCCTCTGCTATACGCACCAAGAACTTTCTATTTTCATTATTCTCTACATAATATTTTCTATCTTGAGACCACCCCTTGTTAATTTGCTCAATCTTAGTCCACTTAGAAAAATCTGGTATATCTCGTAGCACTTCATACATGTTTTCCCCTCCTTTATCATTCATCTATTCTTCACCTGATTGTAGCTAAGTTTTTATATTTCTTTAGTTTATAGACTATTATATAAAATTAAAACTTTATTTTCAATCCTATACTTTTGACATAACACGCTTACTACGTGCTATCTGTCATTGTAGATTGCACGATTCAAAGGCACTAGAATATAAAAAAAGGTACTGATGCTTACGTTCAGTACCTTGTCTTGTTTACATTTTTCATTTTAGAGTCTTATTGCTCTCTGAGTTTTGCTCCGATAACAGTTTCAAGACCATTTAAAATTTTCTTCATTGATTTTTGAATTTCTTCATCTGTAAGCGTATGATCTGGTGATCTAAATACTAAGTTGTAGGCTACAGATTTGAATCCTTCTTCAATTTGTTTCCCTTGGTAAACGTCAAAGAGTTCACAACTTGTAAGTAACTTCCCTGCTCTTTGTTTGATTACTTTTTCAATTTCTCCAACAAGTACATCTGCTTGTACAAGCATTGCAATATCTCTTGTTGTTGCTGGATATTTTGGAAGTGCAGTGTAACTGCGTGCTTTTTCCATATTGTTAAGCATCATCATAAGGTCAAGTTCAGCTACGTAAGTTTTCGCTTCAATGTTGTAGTTTTTCGCTACTTGTGGATGAATTTCTCCAAAGTAACCACAAACTTTTCCACTAATAAGAAGATTTGCTGTACGTCCTGGATGCATAAATGGAAGTTCTGTATTTCTTTCGAAATCTACTTTTTGAACATAAAGGTCTTCTACTAACGCTTCAACAAGTCCTTTAAGTGTATAGAAGTCTACATCTTTACCATATATCCCTACAGTAATCTTTTTGATCTCATTTGGAAGTTCTTGACCTTCCACTTTTTCAAAGACTTTTCCTACTTCATAAAGCATAGCTGTTTCATTTCTACGGTTGTAGTTAGTAGAAAGTGAAGTTAAGATACCATTTAAAGTCGTTGTACGCATGACACTAAAGTCTTCCCCTAATGGGTTAGTAATCGTTAATACATCTCTAAGTGCGCTGTCCATTGGAATACAAAGTTTATCTAATGCTTTTGGACTTTCAAAGGTGTAAGTCACCGCCCCATGTACACCGTATCTACTCATTAAGTTACGAATTTCTGTAACTGTTTCTTGTTCGAAGTTTTTATGACCAACAGTTGGTTTACCTCTTTCAAGTGTTACTTCAATTTTATCATAGCCATATAGTCTTGCTACTTCTTCTGCAAGGTCAGCCATCATAGTGATATCTGATCTGAATGTTGGAAGTTTAACTGTTTTAGTTTCTGTGTTTACTTCAAATTCAAGACTTTCGAAGTATGCTTTCATTTCTTCTTCTGTTACTTTTGTACCAAGGTAGTTGTTGATCCATGCTAAATCGTATGGAATAGTAATGCTTTCACGTTTTACAGGGTATACATCAATGATACCTGCTACAACTTCACCAGCATTTGTCATATTGATAAGTTGAGCTGCACGCTCAATTGCATCTGTAATGTTGTTTGGATCAAGTCCTTTAACATATTTTTTAGAAGAATCACTGCTAACTCCAAGTTTCTTAGAAGTTTGACGTACATTGTAACCGTTGAAGTTTGCACATTCAAAAAGAATTGTTGTTGTTTCTTCTGTTACTTTTGTATCCTCACCACCCATTACACCTGCAATAGCAACTGGTTTTGCTTCATCTGCAATCACAAGCATTGTACTATCAAGCTCTACCTCATCACCAAATAAAGTGACCATTTTTTCTCCATCACGTGCATTACGTACAATGATGTGGTGACCTTGAAGTTTGTTGTAGTCAAATGCATGCATTGGTTGACCAAATTCAAGAAGCATGTAGTTTGTAATATCTACAATGTTATTAATTGGTCTAAGACCTGCTGATAAAAGTCTGTCTTTAAGCCATTTTGGTGATTGGCCTACTTTTACATTTTTAATAATACGTGCTGCATATCTTGGACAAAGTGTTTCGTTTTCGATTGTCACTTTTGCTAAGTCCGTTGCATTACCAGATACTTCTTCTACAGTTATTTCTGGGTATTTGAAAGGTTTCTTGAAAGTAGCTGCCGCTTCTCTTGCGATTCCTAAAATACTGAAACAATCTGCTCTATTTGAAGTAATTTCATATTCTACAACTTCTTCACCAAGACCAAAGTATGGTTTTACATCTGCCCCCAGTTCAATCGGTTGGTTGAAAATGTATACACCATCTTCTGGAGCATCTTCAAAGTCACTTGTAGCAAATCCAAGTTCTTCTACTGAACAGAACATCCCTTGTGATTCTACACCGCGAAGTTTTCCTGTTTTGATTTTAAGCCCACCAGCAAGTGTTGCCCCATCTAGTGATACCGGTACAACATCTCCTGTATTGACGTTTGTTGCCGCTGTAACGATTTGGATAGTTGCTTCCGCTCCAATATCTACTTGCATAACACGAAGTTTGTCCGCATCTGGATGTCCTTGTGTATCAATAATTTTCCCCGCAACAACTTTAGTGATTTCTTCTCCACTCACTTCTACTGTTTCAACTTTTGAACCAGACATTGTCATTGCATCTATATAAGTGTTTACATCTACATCAATATCTACATATTGTTTTAACCAAGACATAGGTATGTTCATTTTTTCAACTTCCTTTCTGATCTATCAATTTATATGCTTGCTACTTAGAACTGTGATAAGAATCTCACATCGTTTTCGTAGAATAATCTTAAATCATTAATATCGTATTTGAGCATTGTTAAACGCTCAAGTCCCATACCAAATGCGAATCCTTGATATTCAGTTGGGTCAATGCCAGCCATTTCAAGTACTTTAGGATGAACCATACCACAACCTAAAATTTCAATCCAACCTGAACCTTTACATACGTTACAGCCTTTACCTCCACACATTACACAGCTTACGTCCACTTCAGCACTTGGCTCTGTGAATGGGAAATAGTGAGGTCTAAATTTAACTTGGACTTTATCTCCAAAGAATTTCTTAGCGAATTCCGCAAGAACCCCTTTAAGATCACCAAATGTAATATTTTTGTCGATAACCAAACCTTCAATTTGGTGGAATACTGGTGAGTGTGTTGCATCTGATTCATCAGAACGGTATACACGACCTGGTGCTATCATACGAATTGGAAGTTCTTGACTTTCCATAGTGTGTACTTGTACTGGTGATGTAGCTGTACGAAGTACTAAGTTGTTTGTAAAGTAGAAAGTATCTTGCTCATCACGTGCTGGATGCTCTTCACCTAGGTTAAGGGCATCGAAGTTGTAGTACGCCGTTTCTACTTCACGACCATCTACGATTTCATAACCCATACCCATGAAAATGCTTTCAACTGCTTCAAGTGTTTTATGAAGTGGGTGCATATGACCTTTGTTCATTTTCTTACCCGGCATTGTGATGTCGATAACTTCTTCTTTAAGTTTTTGGTTTTCAGCTTCACTTTCAAGACCTTCTTTTTTATCTCCTAAAGCTGTTTCTAATGCTTCACGTACCTCATTTGCCATTTGACCTACAACTGGTCTTTCCTCAGCTGTTAAATCCTTCATACCTCTAAGAACGGCTGTAAGCTCACCTTTTTTACCTAAGTATTGCACTCTTAAGTCTTCTACTTGTTTAAGGTCACTTGCATCTTGTATTGCGCTTAAAGCGACTTGTTGAATTTGCTCTAATTTTTCTTTCACTTTTCTTACTCCTTTCTGGACTTTAAAATGACACCTTTTTATAATTTGAGACAATAAAAAAAGCTCCATCCCTCCTAAAAGGGACGAAGCTTGACTCCGCGGTACCACCCAAATTTTTATACATAGTATAAACACTTATATAGCTATAACGCGCAACCGATACTTCCTACCTTCAGTTTCAACCTTTGCTGAATCTAACTTCAAAAGTACTGCTCCAATGTGAAATTCACTTTTCTCAGAGCCAAAAGGTGCTTACAGCCGGTGACACCTTCTCTCTTATGGTTGAAAAAAAGCTACTTTGCATTTTCCTAGCATTTTAATTATATATTCATTATTGTACTATACATTTCCCCCTTGTCAAGTCAAAAAGTTTTTCTTCCATAGCCATACTCACTTCCATTAAAAGGATAAGACTTTCGCCTTCTTCCATCACATTGAACCTAGCAAGTGCATGCCCATTTTGATACCAATTCCAAAACTCGACTAGCCTTTCATAATGGCATGCGATAAGTTCATGCCTTTCCTTAATACTCTCTATCAGCTCGCCATATTTCCCCTCTATTTTATAAGCTCTGATAGCCTCTTCCTCTTTCACGTGATGTATTCCTATAATATTCTCTTTAATAAAGGCTAGACAAATTGACCACATTACCTTATCTACACTTTCATCTTGGACGAGCGAAACCAATTCCTTCTTCAACTCTCTTAAAATACTCTGAATCGTCCAATGTTCCTTTTGAATCATACTTATTTCATCCATATTAGCACCTCGTTTTTATAATGTATCAACATTATTGCCAAATTTTTAGGTTTTTTACACCGAAAGATTGAAACTTGCTTACTCTTGTCAATACTAACGCTTTTTAGTATGATGAATAAGTATGCTTACATGAATGACTGATATTTCTAAGGAGGATTTGCATGCTATCTAAAGGAAATTGTATTGTTGGGCAATCTGGAGGCCCTACTGTTGCTATAAATGCTTCTTTAAGCGGTGTTTTACAAGGGGTATTAGAATCTGATTCCTATAACTCAGTATATGGAATGGTAAATGGTATTGAAGGTTTACTTCAAGGTAAATACCTCAATTTAAGCGAAACTTTTGCCACTCGTGAATCTCTTGATACACTTTCAGTTACACCTGCTATGTTTTTAGGTTCTTGTCGTTTCAAATTACCTCACTACGAAGTAGCTCCTGAGGTTTATGAAATACTTTTCAAATTCTTTACCACCCATAATATAACAAGTGTATTCTATATTGGTGGTAACGACTCTATGGATACTGTTTTGAAACTCTCTTCTTACGCTGAAGCTAACCACTTCCCTATTCGTATTATTGGTATTCCAAAAACAATTGATAACGATTTACCAATGACTGATCACACTCCAGGTTTCGGTAGTGCTGCAAAATTTATTGCAACTACAATGCTGGAAATCGCTCATGATACCTATATCTATAATATTCCATCCGTAACAATCGTTGAGATTATGGGACGTAACGCAGGTTGGTTAACAGCAAGTGCTTCTCTTGCAAGTACTGCTTATTCTACTGCACCAGACCTTATTTACTTACCTGAAGTACCCTTCTCTCTCGAACAATTTGCAAACGATGTACGTGCACTTCAACATGAACGTAAAAATATTATTGTAGCTGTATCTGAAGGGATTAAAGATGCAGATGGAAACTACATTTCAGCAACTGGTACAAGCGTAGATGCTTTTGGTCACAAACAACTTTGTGGGGCTGGTAAAGCACTTGAGAACTACTTAAAAGAGCACATTGGTTGCAAAGTACGTTCTGTCGAGTTAAATGTTACTCAACGTTGTGCCGCTCACGTCGGTTCTAAAAGAGATATTGATGAGAGTATCCAAATTGGTAAAGCTGGTGTACAAGCTGCCCTTGCTGGCGATACTGCAACAATGATGTGCTACAACCGTATAAGTGATATACCTTATAAAATGGAAATCGTATCACACGCCATTGATGGCATTGCAAACAAAGAAAAAGTTATTCCAAGAGCTTGGATTAATGAAGCAGGCAATGATGTCACAGAAGAAATGATTACATACCTTCGCCCATTAATTGAAGGTGAAACTTCTATTGGATACGCCAACGGCCTTCCTATTTACTGTGATATTACACATCTTCATAGCAAACATTTCTTTGAACACTTAGAAGAAAATTAATTCAAATATCATAAAAGGCAATGAGTGCTCCTAGTGAGTGCTCATTGCCTTTTTGTGATACTGCTTCTATTCTAATATTTTGAACTGCTCTACACCCTTGGTGGTGAGATGTTTATAACTTACTACTATCATAACTACAACTACTAATGTACTTAAGACCAACTTCATATCCTGATGTAATCCAGGTATTAAGATAATGATGATACTCGGAATAACTAAGCTCAATAAACCTATAACCATAGCAATCATTGTTGCTGCACCTTGTTTGATGACCTGTACTTCACTTGTCCAATCTAGCCTAGGATATTTAATGTTGATGATTAGTCCCATAATGCCCATCAAAATGCTATAAGCACTTGGGAGTACAAAGATAAGCACGCTTTGTATCAAGTTTAATTGAAATACTACTATAATAATAATACCGCTCATTAGTACTGCTGGAAGGGTAACTGTCAGTTGTACTAATATCTTACTGATGAAAATTTCCTCTATTTTAATAGGCAAAGACTTTAAAATCCATAAGTTCTTGCCTTCTAAGGAAATAGCAGATGCTGTCGTACATGTTAAAATCATAAATAATGACATAGCAAGTGGGGCAAACTGCCCAAGATATATGTCTACATTAGGAATACCTAACATACTCTCTAGTTGAGAAATATCTACTACACATAAGCCTACAGCTGCAACTAAAAGCATTACACCTCCAATGGCCGTATTCATTACATAAAGTGTAGAACTTATATAACGTCTAATTTCTTTTTGATAAAGTCCCATCAATGATGATTTGCCCTTTAACTCACCTAATCTATAGACTCTATGAGCACTTGCTGACATCAGTCCAGTTTGGATGGTCTTATACTTACTACCTAAGAGAATAGCAAATAGAATAAAACTTCCTAAAGATAAACCTATAAAGCTTAAAAACCGCCCTATATTATTTCCACAAACACCTACGCCATAGACTAATGCTAATGGATATACCTTTTGTATAAAGGACTGCATCATTTCCCCTAACAGATCTACATGCTCTAATAAGTTCTCTGACACCTGTCCAATTGTCCCTGTAGCTGCAAAAATAGCAACAACAACTAACATAGAGATGATAATGCTCACTATACTCGTATGTCTAAACCTAGAGGCTATAGCTGTAATAATGGTTCCGATCACTGCCCCTGCTATAATTGGGATTAATGGAACACATATAAGACTTATAATGTATTTTACCCAAAAGATTAGGCTTCCCTCCACCATCACACTATAGAGCACACCTGCCGGAAGCATAATGACACATAAAAACAAGAAATTCATACTATACAACCAAATCATACGACTGGCTACAATATAAGATGTTGGAATAGGCAAAGCCATAAGTGTGTCATAGTCTTTAACTCCAAAAAGTGTCCCACTTACTTTGTAAATAGTTGTTATAAATAAGAAAAGGCTTGTTAGTGTCATCACCAGTGGCAAATACAATGTCTCCATTTTCCACTGTACTAAATTAATTAGAAGTGCTCCATTATAGACAATAGACATACATAAACACAGAATTCCAATGAGCAAAAAGCCAACAGCCATTCCTAGCATTTTTCTTTTCTTATTGGCATCATGCTCATGAAGCATCTTGTTGATGCCTCCTGTAGATAGTAATTGAACTTTAACTAAATACCATACTTTACTCATGACGAATCAACTCCATAAATAGGTCTTCTAAACTTTGGCTACCCTTTACCTCTTCTGTCTCACCACAAGCCACCAACTGACCTTGTTTAATAATGGCTATTTTATTGCATAACTTTTCAACCACTTCTAACACATGTGTAGAAAAGAATATAGCACCTCCATTTTCACACATTTCTTTCATAAGTTGCTTCAAAGTATGTGCCGCCTTAGGATCAAGACCAACAAAAGGTTCATCTAAAATGAGTAGTTTGGGTTTGTGCATAAATGCTGCAATAATTGCTAACTTCTGCTTCATTCCATGTGAATAGGAAGAAATCAAATCACCTAAACTTCCTGTAAGTTCAAATAAATCTCCATATTTTTGAATACGACTTTGTCTATCTGCTTGGCTAATTCCATAAATATCTGCAACAAAGCTTAAATACTGTATTCCTGTTAGATGCTCATATAAGTCTGGGTTATCTGGTATGTAGGCAAGTTTAGATTTGCAACCTAGTGGGTCTTTCTTAATAGACATGCCATCTATTTCTATTTCCCCTTCTTCAAAGTCAAGAATGCCAACAACCGCCTTTAATGTAGTTGTTTTACCTGCTCCATTATGACCAATAAATCCATATAAATCTCCCTTGTTTACTTGTATGGTTAAATCGTCTACTGCCTTTTTACCGCCTTTATAGCTCTTTGTAAAATGCTTAATACTTAACATACTAGTCATCCCTCTCCTCATATTCCCTTTGTTTTCTATACATCCACACTTAATTACTTACACCCTACTTACTTGATTTTTTTATTAATTTAGTATATACTACCATTAGACATTTAGATACTTATCTAATTAACTAATATTATAAATACTCTTTATTTTAATGTCAATACTATTCAGAAACAGAGGTACCCTTATGAATGATCTTTTTAAAGCGCTGTCAGATCCTTCTAGACGGAAAATGATTCAACTACTGAAAAATGGTGACCTATCTGCAGGTCAGATTGCAGACAACTTTGATATGGCTAAACCATCCATTAGCCATCACTTAAATTTACTCAAGCAAGCTGGTCTTGTAACATCTGAAAAGCAGGGGCAAAATGTCATTTACTCATTAAATACAACAACACTTCAAGATGCACTTACGTTTTTCTTTGATCTTATTAATAAGGAGGATATGAATGATGAAAACTAAAAATCCTATTATCAAAAGTATATTAATCCTAGCAGTAGTCTCTATTTTAGCTACACTCTATTTCTATAATCAATTACCTACTGAAGTTCCTATCCACTTCAATTATGCTGGTACGCCCGATGGTTATGGTCCTCGCATCTTTGTATTTTTCACTGCTGCTTTACCTATTCTTATGCTAGGCTTCTTAAAGGTAGTCCCCAAATTAGACCCTAAGGGAGATGCCTATGTTAAACATGCTAAGGTCTACAATATCTTTATTATTTTTCTTATAATAATGTTGCTTGCCTTACACTGGGTAACAATGAGCATTTCACTTGGAGTTAGCCTTTCTATCAACAAAATTACACCTCCACTCATCGGTCTTTTATTTATTGTCATTGGAAATTATATGCCACAAATCAAACAAAACTACACCTTTGGGATTAAGTTGCCTTGGACCTACAATGATGAAGACAATTGGCGTGCTACACATCGTATGGGTGGCTATTGTTATGTTTTATCTGGTATTTGCTTCATTATTAGTGGTTTTGCACCTACAGGTTGCGTAGCCTTTATGAGTGTGATTGCTCTGGGGTGCTTATTACTTCCTATGATTTATTCTTATTTCTATTTTAGAAAACACACCGTTAAGAAACATTAATATGCAAATATTATTTTATAAACTTGCATATTACATATAATGATTGGTATAACATTCTATAAGCTTGCATAAAAGCCTCTTTTTGTTAAAAGGCCTTTAATGCAAGCTTTTACTTCAATATGTAACTTGTCTCCCGTTGACATTCAAGATTTGCTCATTGTACAATGAGCATATAAAAGGTAAAATAGGGTTATAAAAGGAGGTTTGTACTATGATTATTGTTATGAAACATACTGCATCATCAGATGATATCAATAGCGCTGTGAAACAAATAGAAAATGCTGGCTTATCAGCTCATATTTCTCAAGGTACTGTTGTAACCATTATCGGTGTTGTTGGAGATAAATCTTTATTAAGTAGTGACTGCCTTTGTTCATTGAATGGAGTAGATAAAATCGTGCCTGTAACTGAGACTTATAAATTAGCTAATCTTAAATTTCATCCTGAACCAACACAAGTGAAACTTGGTAACTGTACGGTGGGTAGTAAACAACTTATTGTAATGGCTGGACCTTGTGCCATTGAAAGCCGTGAGCAACTTTTCGAATCTGCCGACGCTGTTTATGCAGGTGGGGCAACCGTATTACGTGGTGGCGCTTATAAACCACGTACTTCTCCTTACTCTTTCCAAGGTTTAGAAGAAGAAGGTCTAAAATACATGCAAGAAGCCAGAGAAAAAACTGGTCTTTCTATTGTTTGTGAGGTCACAAGCATTAGTGCAGTAGAAACAGCTGTTAACTATGTAGATATTCTTCAAGTAGGTGCACGTAATATGCAAAACTTTGAACTTTTAAAAGCTGTGGGTAAAACAAACTTACCTGTACTTTTAAAACGTGGTTTATCTGCAACCATTGATGAATGGCTCAATGCTGCTGAATACATTATGAGTGAAGGGAATCCTAACGTTATCCTTTGTGAACGTGGTATACGTACTTTTGAAACGGCTACACGTAACACTTTAGACATTAGTGCAATCCCTGTCATCAAATCTAAGAGCCACTTACCTATTATTGTTGACCCAAGTCACGCGTGTGGTAAGCGTCCATACATTCCAAGTCTTGCTAAGGCTGCTATTGCTGCTGGTGCAGATGGCCTTATGATTGAGGTACATCCAAATCCAAAGGTAGCCTTATCCGATGGTCCTCAATCTCTTGATCCCCATGACTTCAAGGTATTAATGGATGAACTTCGCCCAATTGCTGAGGCTATGGGTAGAACACTCTAAATGCGTATTGGCATTATCGGTCTTGGACTTATCGGGGGATCAATTGCCAAGACACTCAAAAAGGTTCACGCACAAAATAGCTATATTATTGGCTATGATACAGATTCTATCTCTTGTGCCAAAGCATTAGCTGATGGTGCTATAGACCATATCGCTGTCGAAATAGGTGAAGACTTTTTAGACTGCAATGTTATCTTTATTTGTACACCTGTTTCTTCTATTACAAAAGTAGCATCACAGCTCTTACCTTATGTCTCTAAAGACTGTATCTTAACGGACATAGGCAGTACCAAACAAGCTACTGTAGAAAAACTTGGTCATCTCATTGCCAACAGCCCTAAGAAGTGTTACTTCATCGGTGGCCATCCTATGACCGGCTCTGAGCAATCAGGCTACACAGCATCTACAAGTTACTTATTTGAAAATGCTTACTACATTTTAACACCACTTAAGGGGACACCAGACTTTATCCTCTTTATTATGCAAAAGATGATTGAGCGCCTTGGTGCTATTCCTATTACACTTGAACCAGATTACCATGACTTTGCAACAGCCGCTGTAAGTCATTTACCTCATATTATTGCAAGTAACTTAGTCCATCTCGTGAAAGATAACGATGGAGATGGTCACTTCCTTCATACTTTAGCTGCTGGTGGATTTAAAGATATTACCAGAATTGCCTCTTCAAATCCTACCATTTGGCAAGATATTTGCTTATCCAATAAAGCAAATATCCAAATATGTCTAAAAAAATTCATCTATTCACTTTCTGAATTTTATAACATGCTTGATGTAGAAGAAAGCGACAGCTTATATGACTTTTTTGAAGATGCTAGAAACTATCGTGACTCTTTCCAAGATGGCATCAAGCCAGACATTGCAAAGAGCTATACTATTTTTGTAGATGCCGAAGATGAGCCTGGTATTATTGCTTGTATTGCAACACTCCTTAGTTCTCACAGTATTAACATCAAAGATATTGGCATTGTCAACCATCGTGAATTTTCAAGTGGTGTACTCCGTATTGCTTTTGGACATAAACAAGATATGCAAAAAGCGCATCATTTATTGACCAAACACAACTATACGGTTTATTGCTAAAACTTATCTTACAAAGGAGTTTTGTTATGATTATACAACCTGTAGCCTCTCTAAATGGGACACTTCCTATACCAGGCGATAAGTCTATCTCTCATCGTAGTATTATGTTCGGCAGTATTGCTGAAGGTGAAACACGTATTTATAATTTTTTAATGGGAGATGACTGCCTTTCCACCATCCGTTGCTTCCGTCAACTCGGTGTTGATATCGAAATAGGTCCAGAATCTATAGTCGTAAAAGGTAAAGGCCTCTATGGCCTCACGCCTGCTAATGAAATATTAGATTGTGGCAACAGCGGAACAACAACCCGTCTACTTGCAGGTATTTTGGCAGGTCAGCCCTTTACGTCCACGTTAACAGGCGATGCTTCTATTCAAAAGCGTCCTATGAATCGTATTATGATTCCACTTCAAGAGATGCATGCTAAAATCTCAGGTCAAGAAGAACGTTTTTGTCCTCTTACACTTACTCCAAGCACCTTAACAGGTATTCATTACAACTCACCTGTATCAAGTGCCCAAGTTAAATCCTCTATACTACTCGCTGGCCTATATGCAGATAGTCCAGTTACAGTGTGTGAACCTAGTATTTCAAGAGATCATACAGAACGTATGCTTCAAGCGTTTGGTGTTCATATTGAGCAAGAGGGTAAGTGTGTAACCCTACATCCAGGCAATAAACTCTCTGGACGTGAGGTCATTGTTCCTGGAGATATTTCCTCTGCAGCCTTCTTTATGGTAGCTGGACTTATCGTTCCAAATAGTAAGTTAACCCTAAAAAATGTAGGGATTAACCCAACAAGACGAGGCCTCTTAGATGCCCTTATTCAAATGGGTGGACGTATCACCTGTGTCAATGAAAGAGAACTCTGCGGGGAAGCTGTTTGTGATATGATTGTAGAATCTTCCACTTTAAAAGGTATCACCATAGGTGGCGATATTATTCCAACTATGATTGACGAGATTCCTGCTTTTGCTGTAGCTAGCCTCTTTGCAGAGGGTACAACAATCATCCAAGACGCTAAAGAGTTGCGTGTAAAAGAATCTAACCGAATTGACGCCATGACAGACGAGCTCACTAAGATGGGGGCACATGTTACTGCCAAAGAAGACGGTCTTATTATAGAAGGTGGTCACCCACTCCAGGGTGCTAGCTTCGAAAGCTATCATGACCACCGTATTGCTATGAGTTTAGCTGTTGCCGCTCTTATGGCCTCTTCACCTTCTGAGATTGCAAATAGTGAATGTGTACGCATTTCCTATCCCCACTTCTTTGAAGACTTAAAAGACCTTGCTATGTACGAGTAATCATACATAGCAAGGTTTTTTAAGCAAATCATTATTTATACATTAATAGTCAATGTATTATTCGAAACAAATTTTATATATTTGATTAATACTTTATTTATATGTTATAATTGCACCTGGAGGTGCATTATGAAAAATTATATAAAACTTATTTGCTTCAGCTTCATTTGCCTACTTCTCATTAAACCTATCAATGCCGCTACGTCCTACACACTTGAAGTAAATGAGGTTCCTTATCAAACTAAGGCACCACTTATTGAAAGGAATGATACACTTTATATAAGCCTAAGTGAACTTGCTGATATTTTCTATGCAGATTTAACTATCGAAGGTGAATCTTACTTCTTAAATTTCCAATCTAAAACTTTCAAGCTTCAACCTGAGCTTAGAACTTTCTCTTCTGGTTCTGAGAAATTAATACTTTCTGAGCCTTGCTTTAAGTTAGAAGATACACTCTATGTCCCTATTCACTTTTTGCAGCTCATCCTAGAAGATGGTACTGTAACACTAGAGGATCATACGCTTCAAATTACTACGCCTGTGGCCTATTCCAGAAATAGTGATTCACCTACAGATCATACCTATCTAGAATCCACTTACAATTTAAAGAACTTGCCCAAACACATTGTAAGTCTAAGTACAGGTACGCCTACCGAGATAATTTTAGAATCAGCTATATCTAACAAGCAGTACGTCAGCTTTTTAGACAATACTAACCAAACAAAAGTCCTAGATTATTTAAGGTCACGTTTAGGTCATTCACCCTATAACAATATTCAAGTAACCTATCGTATCCTTAATACCCATACTTATCCTAATCAAATTGTGGATACAGTGACTTTACCTTTAAAAATAGATTTCTACGGAAGTACACTCCAGTTACATTTAGGGAGTGATAAATGGACTTACCCTACTATTTGGTCTACTTTCTATCCTACCTACTCACTAACGGAAATGGATCTTCATAAATCTGTAGATGCGACACTTATGCGTGCGCTCTATGAGTACTATAGAAATAAGCATGACTTGAAAGATGATAAATATTTTAGTCCATTTACACTTATTAGTTCTGAACGCACTAATGAAATGCTACATCAAACTTATAGCCTTTCTTATGCTGATAATGATTTATTAACTGAACATGAAACAACTTATACTATTCGCGTTCAGCGTGTACATCAATCTAGAAAGCTACACTATATTATTGATATAGCCGCTAACTAAAGGTAATAAAAGAGGAGTAGCCACTAATCGCTACTCCTCTTTTATTACTCTAAGATACAAATCGGTCTTTTAATACACCCTGATAATTAATCAAACGTGTTAAAGTTATAAACACTAAATCGTATAGAAGGTCTTCGCCTTTTGCATTAAGGCCTGTACCTGCTTCATTAAGGTAAAGCATTTCATAGTTTGGTAATTGTCTCATCGTATTAAACAAGTCAATAATAGGAATAGGCATACATCCGTTTAATCCTGTTCTATTATTACAAGTCTTAATTTTACTTAGCAATTCATCTAACTCTTTTTCATATGTATCTAAAGAAACAAATGTAGTCTCATTATTCTGAAATCCCTCTATACCTAGCTCAATAAAAACTATATTGGGATGATACGTTAGCACTTTTTTTCTTACGGTTTCACCATACTTCTTAGCTGTTACTTCTTTTAATCTACTATCTCGAAATTGCCAAGATATATTCGGATAATATAGGGGGAAATACTTCTCTAATCTATCTATGTAACGGTCCATTATGCTAGTTCTAGCTTTACCCTAGCCTACTATAGTGGTTTTAATCATGGGTAATTCCTCCACATCTGAACTTCATTCCTACTCTCATTATATAATTTTTATATACACAACACAATATTATCGAGAATTATAAGTATAATGCAAAAAAATAAGTAATAAAAGTTTCCTACACTTTTATTACTTATAAATTTTTATATTTTATTGATCTTATTTATCTAATAGCATTTTATTTACATTCTGTACAATATATTCTCTATCTGTAATTACATCATAAAAACCCTTTCCACAATAGAGACGCTGTATATCCACTGTGCGCATATCACTTAGTTGTAAACGTGTCAACATTCCGTTCTTAAAATTATTGACTGCAATATCTAGTTGAAACTCTGGGTCAGGTGGTAATGAATCTGCTTTTACAGATGTTGTTGGGATAACAACAAACTTACTCTTAAAATACTTAAAAACATAGCACCAATGTCCCCCATAAAGTTCTTTAGGAAATCCCCTTGTTAAATTAAAATAAGCTATCTGATGTACTTTAGGTATATGTTTAGGTCGATAAAATGTCGTTGATGGATCCCCTGTTTGTTTAGGCGTTAGTTCATCATAAAAATAGGATAGCTGCCCTACATGATATTCCAAGTCTGTAACAAATCCCTCGATGTCTGTATAATTTTTAAGCTCTTTTAATGCGTTTGATATTCCATGCATCCTAGCATCGATATCCATTGTTTCCCCCCTCACAAAAAACTCCAATTATTATAATATTCTACCATAATTTCAAAAAAAATTAAAGCTAATTTTAAACTGTTTTCTATTTTTTACCATTTTCTTTTATGATATGAATTTATTATTAAGTAACTACCGCTTAGAACGCTACAAAGAGGTGCAAGGAAATAACTCCTCTACACCTCTTTATAGAATAGAAAATAATACTTTATATCACATAAAGCCAGAAATATTTATGCAGCATAAGTATCTCTGGCTTTGTTATTAATGTTTAAAGTGTCTCATTCCTGTGAAAATCATGGCAATCCCTGCCTCATTACAAGCCTTAATAGAATCCTCATCACGGATTGAACCACCTGGTTGAATGATTGCTGTAATACCAGCTGCAGCCGCTGCCTTCACACAGTCATCGAATGGGAAGAATGCGTCTGAAGCTAATACACTTCCCTTAACACCTTCTGCACCTAAGAATTCATTTCCATGGTCAATCGCTTGTGTTGTTGCCCAAATACGGTTAGTTTGGCCACCACCCATTCCAACTGACATACCCTCTTTAGCAAGAGCGATTCCGTTTGATTTGACATGTTTTACGAGTTTCCATGCAAAGTGTAAGTCATCCATTTCTTGTTCTGAAGGTGTACGATCCGTTACAACTTTAAGTTCATCTTCAACTAAAAGCTCTAAATCTTTTTGTTGAACGATAAGACCACCATCTACTTTTTTCATTGTTACAGCATGTGGGTCAAAATATGAGATGTTTTCAAGTTTCAATACACGAAGGTTTTTCTTAAGCTTGAAGATTTCAAGTGCTTCTTCTTCGTAGTCTGGAGCAATCACAATTTCAAAGAAAATCTTAGACATTTCTTCTGCTGTAGCTTTATCAACAACTTGATTGGTAACAATAATTCCTCCAAAGATAGAAACCGGGTCAGCTTTATAAGCTTTTTGGTAAGCTTCAAGCACATTAACTCCTACACCTACACCACATGGATTGGCATGCTTTACAGCAACCACAGCAGGTTCATTGAATTCACGAAGTAATTCAAGTGCACCATTTGCATCATTAATGTTGTTATAAGAAAGTTCTTTCCCATTTAATTGAACTACATCTGCAAGTGTTCCTTTTGTTTTACCTACTTCTTTGTAGAACGCAGCGCCTTGATGTGGATTTTCTCCATAACGCATATCTTGTACTTTCTCAAATGTCATAGTGAAAGTATTTGGTAAGCTATACTCCCCGCGTTGTTCTCTTAAGTAGTTAGCAATCATTGTATCATAGTTAGCTGTATGTTCAAATACTTTGGTTGCAAGGTAGAAATTTGTCTCAGTACTTACCTTATGATTTGCCTTTAATTCCTCTAATACAACACTATAGTCTGCTGGATCTACAACAACTGTCACATCATGGTTATTCTTTGCTGCTGAACGAAGCATTGTTGGGCCACCGATATCAATGTTTTCAATAGCTTCTGCAAGTGTAACGCCCTTTTTTAGAATAGTCTCTTTGAATGGGTAAAGGTTGACTACAACAAGATCAATATTAGAAAGACCTAATTCTTGCATTTGTTTTTGATGTTCTTCGTTGTCACGAATGTTAAGCACACCTGCATGGATTGCTGGATGAAGTGTTTTTACACGTCCATCTAAACATTCTGGAAAACCTGTTACATCTGAAATCCCAATAACTGGTACCCTTTCATTTTGTAAAGCATTGAAAGTTCCACCTGTTGATATAATTTCTACACCTAATGCTGTAAGTTCTTTTGCAAATGCTACGATACCTGTTTTGTCTGATACACTAATTAATGCTCTCATGTTTTCTCTCCTTTTATATGAATGTTATAATAAATACTTTAATCTATAAGTTTGGGAAAATAAAAAAGACCGCCTGAACGCTACTTGCTACTAAGTAGTGCCCAGACGGTCGACTTTACATTTCTATACTCCCTGCAGTTGATTCTGCTTATCCGTCAGTCATATAGAAACTTTATTCACTTGTATGCCTTAAATGCCTTAGATCACCATTTTGATTGCAAAGAGTACTGCCATAATGTACATGACGATACTTACATCTTTTGCTTTACCTGTAAATACTTTTACTAATACGTAAGAAATACCACCGAATACGATACCTTCTGAAATACTATAAGCAAGAGGCATCATGATAAGTGTTAAGAAGGCTGGAAGCGCTTCTGTAATATCACTAAAGTCTACTTTTACAATACTTTCAAGCATTAATACACCTACCACGATAAGTGCTGGTGCTGTTGCAAATGAAGGAATTGCAATGAAAATTGGAGCTGCGAATAATGCTAAAGCAAAACATGCTGCTGTTGAAAGACCTGTAAGGCCCGTACGTCCACCAGCGATAACCCCTGCACTACTTTCAACAAATGTTGTTACTGTTGAAGTACCAAGAAGGGCACCTGCTGTTGTACCTACTGCATCTGCAAATAATGCATGTTTAACACGTGGTAATTCACCTTTTTCATCTAAGTAGTCAGCTTTTGCTGCTACCCCGATAAGTGTTCCTAATGTATCGAATAAATCTACGAATAAGAATGAGAATACTACGATAATGAAAGTAATAATACTTTCAGCACTTCCGAACACTTCACTCATAGCCGGGAATTTGAATGCTACTTCATTAAGACCACCAAAGATTCCTTCTGCTGCTGCAAAGTTTGGAATAAGTGAGTAAACACCCGCTTCGATATCTACTACGTACCACCCTGTAAGTTCTGCTACAATCCCTAATGCATAAGTTGTAGCAATCCCAATAAGCACTGCACCCGGTACGTTACGTTTCATTAAAACAACGATTAAGATAACACCAACCATACAAAGTACAGCTTGAGGTGTTGTCATATTTCCAAGTGTTAAGAATGTTGCACCATCTGCTACAATGACACCCGCACCTTTAAGTCCGATAAAGGCAATAAACAAACCAATTCCCGCACTTACTGCATATTTCATACACTTTGGAATAGCATTGAAAAGTGCTTCACGTACGTTAAATGCTGTTAAGATAATGAAGATAATACCTTCTACGAATACTGCGAATAAAGCAAATTGCCAACTATGTCCCATTACACCACATACAGTGAATGCAAAGAATGCATTAAGTCCCATACCCGGAGCAAGTGCAAATGGATAGTTTGCTACAAGTGCCATGACTGCTGTTCCTATAACAGATGCAAGAACTGTTGCTACGAATACACCATGTTTATTCATACCCGCTGCACTTAAAATATCCGGGTTAACTGCTAATATGTACGCCATTGTCATGAAAGTTGTAATACCAGCTAAAATTTCTGTTTTTACTGTAGTCTTATTTTCTTTAAGTTTAAAAAATTTCTCCACGATACTTCTCCCTTAAATGTTTATCGTTTATATTTATGTATCAATGTTTACCTTTTATGTGTTACATCCTTATATTACACGAGAACTTTATCTAGGTCAATAGTTTTTTCGAACGTTATTTCATTTAAATTTTGTAATGTTCGATTTTACTCTTTATAACTTTTCTATTTTATCATTTTATTTTCCGAAGAATACAAGCATATATTTGTCCTTTTTTCATATATATGTAGTAGGACATCTTATAATTTTAAAGGAGGGTAACTATGTCTCGTCCCAAGTTTTTGGTCTTTAAACTAAAAGACCTACGTATCCCATTTATTATGTTACTCGTTGCTATTGCCGCTTTTTCTTTCTTCATGTTTACTGGCGGTGATGATGCAACACCAACCTTTGCACCCGATAGCAGCTATGCAGATGGTATGTACATAGCAAGCATTGCTTTTACGGATGCAGATATGGACTTAGTTGTTCAAATCAAAGACAAACTCATCACTTCTATCGCTTTAGAAAGCTTTGATGAAACAGAAAGAACGTTGTATTCTGACTTAAACAACAGCGTCTCTTTTGTCAATGATTATGTCACTTCTACTCAGTCTGTAGAACTTCCAGATCCAAGCAATGTCACTGCATCAACAAGCATTCTAATGGATGCTGTAAAGGTAGCTCTTTCAGAACAAAAAGATGCAACCCTTACTACTACTTACGAAGTACCACTTCTTGAAGCCATTACTGAAGAAGTTTCACAAGACATGGATGAAGCTAAACCTGAAGACGCTTTAGCTGAAGATGTTTTATCTGAAACAATCATCTCTGATGATATGGGCGAAACCGAAGAAGCCACTCCTAGTGATGTGGATTCAATGGAAGAAGCTAACCAAGACTGATAGTGAAAAAATCGCCATAGATAATTTGATTATTATCTATGACGATTTTTTACTTTATAAATCCTTTAAAGTTAACAAATAGTTATAGCTTAGTTTTAGTGAATCTAATTTTGAAGTAATATATTGGT